>CAYUCJ010000178.1:0-6971 GCA_964443285.1 uncultured Desulfobacteraceae bacterium
CTCATGGACAAACTCGGGGTCCTGACCGTGGCATCCGTATACGGTTCCTGTCTGGGAGGCGGATGCGAGCTGGCTATCTTTTGTGACCTGGCCATCGCGGCTGAAAACACCAAGATCGGACAACCGGAGATCCAGGTGGGTGTCTTTCCGCCCATCGCCGCCTATATCATGCCCCGTATCATGGGCAGAAAAGCCGCCGTAGAGCTCATCTGCTCGGGCAGGGTCATATCCGCAGAAGAAGCCGGACGGATGGGTCTGATCAACAAAGTCGTTTCCACCGAAAACTTGCAGGTCGAGACAGAGGCCTTTCTGAAACCCTACCTGAGACTGAGCGCCGAGGTGCTCAGGAAAACGAAAAAGGCCATTACCGCCGGACTCAGGGATGACTTGGAGCCCGCCCTCAAGCGCATAGAAGAAATCTATCTCGACGAACTCATGAAGACTTCCGACGCGCAGGAAGGATTACACGCCTTTCTTGAAAAACGAAAACCGGTTTGGACGAACGGGTAAGGTGGAGGTTGTGATCGAACGGAGACAGTGCCGAACGAGTGAGGAAATGGATCGCGAAAAGTTGAACGGGACAGCCAAGAAAAGATGGAAATGGGTCATTGTTTTGGCCCTTATCGGTATCTTGCTGGCGACGGGCTACTGGTGGCGCTATATGCGGGACCGGGTTTCTACGGACGATGCCTATGTGAGAGCCGACAGTGCATCCATAAGCAGTCGAATACCCGGGAGCATTGCCGAAGTTCATGTGGACAATGATGACTGGGTCCACAAAGGACAAGAGCTGATCGAACTGGATCCCACGGATAAGGAGGTGAAGGCCGAAGAGATCAGTGCTTCACTAAAACAGATCGAGGCACAGTTGTCTTTTACAGAGGTCAACTTGCGTCTTACGGACAGGCAGACCAAAGAACAGGTGGACGCAGCCACGGCACAGATGAAGGAAGCTGGGCAGGCCCGAAAACAGGCAGGCCATCGCGTCGAAGAGCTGAGAAAAATGCGAAACGGATCGCTGGCCGAATTTGAAAACGCCAAGAAAAACTATGAAAGGTCCGAGAGGCTTTTTCGAACAGGAACGGGGTCGGAAAGTGATGTGGACGCCAAGCGCACGCTCTATGAGAAGGCGGAGGCGGCGGTGAAAGCCATGGATCAGAGGATTGCTGCAGCCGGTGCGTCAGTCGCCGGCGAGACCGAGAAAGTGGACCGGAGTATTGCAAATCTCAATGCCGCAAAGGCTTCCCGTCTTCGGGTTGAAATGGCGCGATATAAGCTCGCCGAACTCAAGGCCCAACATTCGGAGATAGAGGCCAAGTTAAAGCAGGCCGGCCTTAACATTTCCTATTGTAAAATAAAGGCTCCAATTTCAGGATACATTGCACAAAAGAGTATCCAGGTGGGGGATTGGGTCCAACCCGGTCAACCGCTTTTTGCCATCGTTCCCCTGGGACGGATTTATGTGGAGGCCAATTTCAAGGAAACCCAGCTTGAAAACATCCGCCTGGGGCAACCGGCCGTCATGAAGGCGGATGTCTACCCGAACCACGCCTACCATGGGAAGGTGGTTGGAATTCGAGCCGGCACAGGTGCGGCTTTCGCGCTTCTCCCTCCTGAAAACGCCACGGGAAACTGGATCAAGGTGGTTCAAAGGGTGCCGGTAAGGATAGAGATCAATAACCCGCTGCCTTCGAACTATCCACTGAGGCTGGGACTCTCCTTGAAAGTGACGGTGAATACTTCGGACAAGAGCGGCAGGCAGCTGGTTTCAGACGTTCGCGAAACGCAATAGGTCGGACTCGTGGAAGAACGAAATCCTGCGGACGTGAGCAAATGGATCATCGCCTTGACCGTGATCCTGCCGACCTTTATCGAGATTATGGACACCAGCGTTGTCAACGTGTCGCTCCCCCACATCCAGGGCAGCCTCAATGCCGGTGTAGATGAAGTGACCTGGGTGTTGACCTCCTACCTGGTATCCAACGCCATCATCATACCCATTTCGGGGTGGTTGTCGAGCGTCTTCGGCCGCAAACGCTATCTCATCTTCTCCATCATCCTTTTCGGCCTCAGCTCCGTTCTCTGCGGGTCCGCTCCCACCCTCGCGATTCTCATTGTAGCGCGCGTACTGCAGGGAATAGGCGGCGGAGGGTTGCAACCTATCTCTCAAGCCATTCTCCTGGAATCGTTTCCGAAGGAGGAACATGGAATCGCCATGGCCGTGTTCGGAATGGGGATCGTGCTCGCCCCTATAGCCGGTCCGGTGGTGGGTGGATGGATTACCGACAATTGGACCTGGCGCTGGGTGTTCTATATCAACGTGCCCGCCGGCATCCTGGCAATCATGATGGCCATGGCATTTATTCATGACCCTCCGTATGTTCGCAAAAAAAGCATTCGTATCGACTATCTGGGCCTTGCACTCTTGACCGTCGGCCTGGGATGTCTGCAGATGCTTCTGGACAAGGGAGAACGTGCGGACTGGTTTTCATCCGACTTTATTCTAACTCTGGGTATCATATCAGGCATTGCGCTCATCGGTCTGATTCTTGCGGAGCTTCGATCCAAGCACCCGGTGATCAACCTCAGGGTGTTTCGTGATAGGACCTTCACCGTGGGGAACCTGATCATGTTTACAGGTTTTCTGACCTTTTTCGGCGCCATCGTCATGTTGCCTCTCTATCTCCAAAAGCTCATGGGCTATACCGCGGTCTGGGCCGGCTTGGTGCTCGGTCCCGGCGGTCTTGCAACGCTGCTGGTGATGCCTCTGGTCGGGAATCTAATGAAAAAAGGGGTGAAACCCCAGAGGTTGTTGGCTCTGGGCATCGTTATCAGTGCCTATTCGCTCTGGCTCATGTCTCGATTCAATCTGGAGGCGGACTTCAGCGCCGTTGTCTGGCCAAGGGTGGTTCAGGCGGTGGGAATGGCCCTCTTTTTCGTGCCCCTGGCTGCAGCCACTTATGTCAATGTCAGAAGGGAAGACATGGGCAATGCCACTGGAATTTTTAATCTGCTGCGAAATCTGGGAGGAAGCATCGGTGTTGCCACCGCTGCCACCATTCTTTCCCAGCGGTCCCAGTTCCACCAGACATCTCTCATGGGGCATTTGACGCCCTATAACCCGGCTTTCCAGATCAGAATGCAACACCTGCTCCATCGCAACGGACAAGCGGGAACTCCCGCGACCCGAAGCAAGAGACTGCTCGCCCTTCTCTACGGTCAGGTCCTGCGGCAGGCAAGCATGCTGGGATTCAACGATACCTTCTGGATGCTGGGCCTGCTCAGCATACTGCTTATACCGCTGCCTTTTTTCATGAAAGCGAGGAGGCAGACGGATTCTTAACCCGCAGGCCTTAACGGCCTGCAAATTATTTCTTGGAATCACGGTTTTTCTGCTTATATTATTTTCCAAGAGGTGATCAACCTTTCAGATGAACACCATTCGATTCACCAGATCATAGGAAAGCAATGTCACAAAAAGACTATTATCAGGTACTCGATGTTGAGCGGGAAGCGGAACCAAAAGAGATCAGAGCGGCCTACCGGAAACTGGCCCTGCGATTCCATCCGGACAGGAACGGAAACAATCCCGAGGCGGCCTCAATGATGAAACAGATCAACGAGGCTTACGCCGTCCTTTCCGATCCTGACAAGAAGACCCGCTATGACACTCTGCGGCAGGCCTACGGTTCCTCAGCCCATGAACATTTCAGGAACACCTATTCCGAGCAGGATATATTCCAGGGGTCCGACGTCAGGCAGATTTTTGAAGAAATCAGCAGGGCCTTTGGGTTCAGGGGTTTCGACGACATCTTCCGGGAAGCCTATGGCCCCGCCTACCGGTCTTTCGATTTCAGGAGATCGGGAGGTTTTGGAAAGGTCTTTACCCGTGCCCACGGAGAGAAAGACGGCCCTCCCGCTCCGCTCCGGGGGCTTGTGGGAAGGCTCATCAAATACGGTCTCAAAAAGAAGTGGGGAATAGAGTTCCCCGAAAAAGGAAAAGACCTCCTTGATCTCATTACCATTTCCCCGGATCTTGCCCTGAGGGGCGGAAAGATCCTCTATGCCAACAGAAGCGAGGGAAAGAAACTGATCGTCACCGTTCCCCAGGCCATCAGACCGGGCCAGAAAATCCGTCTGAAAGGGATGGGAAGCCCGGGAATGGGAGGAGGTGAGCCTGGAGATCTCTTTTTAAGGGTACATGTAAGGAATGTTTTTCTACAGAAGGTAAAAAATTTCATGGATCGGTTGTGGGCTTTTTTTTTCCTGAAGAGCAATTGACTCAATTTTAAAACGGGCTAGCCCGCTAGAGGGCGACCAACTGGACATCCCCCCAAGTGGCCAGCCGATCATCGAGGATCATGACTCCCCCCAAGAGCCCCGGGATCTCTGCTGCGAGGGCGGCCACCTTTTCGAGGTCGCCTTTGTTCCGGACCCGGTTCGCAAGGGAGGTGGCTGCACCGTCGGCAAGCGCAGCAGAAGGGGCAAGAAGGGTAACGGCATGGGCTTTTCCAAGGCTCAGGGAATGCCCGATCTTTCCGGAAGACGTGCATACACCCAGGGGCATTTGTGCCACCTCGATACGGAGTCCCACTTTTTCACTCAGCGGAGAATCTCCGGCAAAAATGGAAACGGTCAGGGGTCTCCCGGCCTTCAGGAAGATATCTCCCCCGTTCTCCACAATGACTTCTTTAGAAAACCGCAGCAGACCCGCACCCACATCCTGCGCAAGGGCTCCGGCCACCGCGGCCATGGGCCCTACTTTGGCAGCGTTGGCCGCTTCCATCATCGTTCTCACCACAGGTGGGGCCAGAGGATCCATTGGCTCCGGCGCGAGTGACGTCCTGAAAGAGGGGTGGCCGAGGATGTATGTTTCCAACTGATGCCGGCACGCGAGCAGAAGGTCGAGGGTTTCTTTTTCTAGGAAGCGTTCCGCACTCACCCAGAGGTCGGTCTCTTTTTCCACAACCCGAAAGGAGGATAGACCGCTGGAATGCACCACGTTTCTGTAGGTGCGTTCACGATAGTCCTGTCGGCCGCGACGTTCTTCCCTGGGATTCTTGCTGTATTTCAAAATACTCGACTGACGACGTCTATTCCCACTCTATGGTGCTGGGAGGTTTCGAGGAGATGTCGTAAACCACCCGGTTGACGCCCTTGACGCTGTTGATGATCCGGTTTGAGATCCGCGCCATCACTTCATAGGGTATCCTTGACCAGTCCGCCGTCATGGCGTCGAGACTGTCCACCACCCTGAGCGCCACCACATTTTCGTAGGTTCGCTCATCACCCATAACGCCGACTGTCCTGACGGGCAGGAGCACCGCAAACGACTGCCAGACCTTCTCATAAAGACCCGCCCTCCGTATCTCTTCAAGGACGATAAAATCGGCGGAGCGCAGTATTTCCAGCCTATCCCATGTGATTTCTCCAAGGATCCTCACCGCAAGGCCCGGCCCCGGAAACGGCTGGCGCTTGACAAGTTCCCTGGGGAGGCCCAGTTCGGCACCCACCTGCCGCACCTCATCCTTGAACAACTCCCGCAGCGGCTCAATGAGTTTGAGTTTCATCACTTCAGGAAGACCGCCCACATTGTGATGGCTCTTTATGGTGGCCGATGGCCCTTTAAAGGAAACACTTTCGATAACGTCCGGATAGAGCGTCCCCTGTGCCAGATACTTGGCCTCTCCAAGCTCTTTCGCGGTTTTCTCGAAAACCGTGATGAATTCCCTTCCAATGATCTTGCGCTTTTCCTCCGGATCGGTAATGCCCTTCAGCTTCTCCAGAAAAAGACCTGACGCGTCCACCAGATGAAAATCCATGCCATAGGTCTCCTGGAAGAGATCGCTGACCTCATTGCTTTCTCCCCGCCTCAGGAGCCCGTTGTCCACAAATATACAGGAAAGCCTGTCGCCGATGGCCTCGTGGAGCAAAGCCGCTGTGACCGATGAGTCTACGCCCCCCGAAAGACCGCAGATGACCCGGTCATCACCTACGGTTTCCTTGAGAGTTTCCACCGTCCGCCTTACGAATGAGAACATGGTCCAGGAAGGTTCGCATCCGCAGGAACGGAACAGAAAGTTGCTCAGGATCTTCGTCCCGTTCGGCGTATGCGCGACCTCCGGGTGAAACTGAACCCCGAACAACCGCCTGGACCTGTCGGTCATCGCAGCTATTGGGCTGTTTTTGCTGGAGGCCAGGACCTCAAACCCGGCCGGCATTGCCTCAATCCGGTCACCATGGCTCATCCACACCGTCTCCTCACCGCCGGCACCGAGCCCGTGAAAGATGTCGCGCTCATCCAGGAGTCGAATCGCTGCATTTCCATATTCCCTGTCCGTTGCCCTGGCAACGGCACCACCGAGGACATGGGTCAGGAACTGCATTCCATAGCAAATGCCAAGGACCGGGACTCCCAGATCGAGGACCCGATGATCCGCCAGGGGCGCATCCGGATCAAAGACACTGGAAGGTCCCCCTGAAAGGATGACCCCTTTGGGAGAAAAGGCCTCGATTTCCCCCATGTCCATACTGAAGGGGTGTATTTCACAGTAGACATGGGATTCACGTACCCGTCTGGCGATCAACTGGGTGTACTGGGACCCGAAGTCCAGAATAAGCACCTTCTCTCTGTAAAGTCTGCTGGTCATTTTTTCCTTATTCCACCCGGTAATTCGGGGCTTCCTTGATGATGATGACGTCATGGACATGGCTCTCGCGGAGCCCTGCAGCGGTGATTTGAACAAACCTTGGCTCGGTTTGTAGGGCCTTGATATCCCTACACCCGAGATAACCCATGCCGGACCTCAGGCCGCCCACAAGCTGATAGACCGTGTCGGCCAGGGGCCCCCGGTAGGGCACACGTCCCACAATCCCCTCCGGAACGAGTTTCTTCTCCAAGTCGGCTTCCTCCTGAAAGTACCTGTCCCTGCTGCCTTCTTTCATGGCCTCCAAAGACCCCATCCCCCGGT
>CAYUCJ010000179.1:0-6969 GCA_964443285.1 uncultured Desulfobacteraceae bacterium
CTCCCTGCGGGCTGCCATAAACCGTCCGAGCCTCAGATCGAGCCGGGCGTTTTCAAAAAGGGCCCCCTTGGTTTTCAGCAGAAAAATCTCCCTGTTCCTGATGCCCGGAATCCGTGCGTCGCCATGGGTGTGAACAAACTCTTCGAAGTTCCGCCAGCGCTCCCGGAGGCTGGGACGGGTCCCGGAAACAAAGGGTTCATGAATCTTTTCTTCCATGGTCACTTTTTCCAGATGCCGGAAAAGCCCGACTCCCTCCTGAGGATTATAGCCGGCCTTGATCATCAGTTCGAGGCCGACCCTGTCCGCTTCCAGCTCCAAGGACCGGGAATATGCCCCCACTGGAACCGCCGATCTTTTTGAAACCAGGGACCTCCCGACAGCCCCTGGCTCCGTGGACTGCGTGAATTCCTCCTGAACGGCCTCCTTGTTCTTGAGAGCCCGAAAGGTCTTCAAGGCGTGCCTCCTCAGGACATGGGCCATTTCATGGGCGAGAATCGTCGCCAGCTGGGCCTCGTTCTCTATGCGGGCAAGCATGCCAGTATTGACATAAATGGCTCCATCGGGAAAGACAAAGGCATTCAGGTGCGGGTCTTTGATGACGTTCACCCTGAAGGAAAAATCGGGGCGGGGATCGGCTGGTTGGAGATTTCGGACAACACGCTCCAGATAACGCTCCAGATCCGGGTCATCATAGATGAGGCCGCTTTTTCCCAGCGCCTGCTCCTCCTCCGAAGCCTGCAACAGCAAACGGTCTACGTCCCCTGGAGATGCGGACCCCTGCTTCGCATGCAGCAAACCGGCCTTGGCGCCGGCCGCAAGGGCGCAACAGAGGATCAGGACCTTGAGTGCATGTTTCATCGTCCTGCCTCCGAAAAATCGGAGAGCAAGGCGTCCACGAGGTTTTCAGCTCTCCCGGGATCCCTGAGATCATGCTCTCCCCGGGAACCTTTCACAGAATACCAGAGGATGGTTCCCGATGAATCCGCAAGGGCAAGGCTCATGTAAGTCTTCCCGGGACCTTTGGATACCTCGCAATGACCCCGGGCGAGCACCATGGCGTCGCATTGAAACTTTTCAAGGAGCCCTTTCAGGGACCCCAGGGAATAGTCAAAATGGGCAATCTTGTCCGGGAAGATCTGGGGCCCGTAAGTGTGCAACTGAATGGATTTGTTTACAGCCCTGAAAAGGGGCAGAATACGCCTCATCTCCCGCTGAATTTCTCCTTCGGCCTTCAGGAGTTTTACGCGGTAATTCCTGATCCTGAAGCATTTCAGGATCGCATGGTCCAGATTCAGACGGCCTTTTTCGCTCCAATCTCTTCTCAGTTGTGTCGTTTCCCCCGGTGACACCTGATAGATCCCGACCTCTGCCGGAACAACCAGAAGGACCCGGATTCCTTTGCCCCGCGTCGTCCATTCCTGGTTGATCCTGTAAGGTCTGAGGGAACAGCCTGCCACAGTTGAAAACAGGCAAAAAATCAGGACGACGACCAGCGTAATCCATCTTCCGAGTGCACCGGTCATGACGTTTTCAGCACCGTGTTCAAACGCAGTGATCCTCCCTGGATTGATGTAACCACAAAAAGTCCGGTCCTCAGGACTTTTTACAAAGTCATCAAGATTAAAGCTTCCATCCAAAATGAGAAGGGATGGATTCGATTCAGATGGAACGTTTTGGAGAACTTTCCGGTTCAACCTCATGGGTAGAGAATCGGACTCAACCGTTTGGGACTTTAAAGAATTCAGGATTCGGACTCCTCCACCGTGGACCGGAATGAGCAAAAGCCAAACCCGACGGGGCAGGCGAGCTCGATCTCATAATAGCCGGCGCCCGAAATGTTAACTTCGGTGTGGACTTTTGGGGAAATTGCTTTATAATTAGGGAGAAGCTTGAGGAGATTCAATGGTTTGGAATGAAAGTGAATTCAGGTAGGATTGAGGTGGAGGGCCACCCAGTTCAAGGAAATTCCAGAAAGGGGGAATATAAAGATGAAAAAGTGGATTCTATTGATTCTTATGGGATTGTTTCTTTATGGATGCG
Source organism: uncultured Desulfobacteraceae bacterium (assembly GCA_964443285.1). Classification (GTDB taxonomy): domain Bacteria; phylum Desulfobacterota; class DSM-4660; order Desulfatiglandales; family Desulfatiglandaceae; genus CAYUCJ01. The sequence goes on from CAYUCJ010000179.1 coordinate 2,041, forward strand.
GTGCAGGTGCAAAGGAATCAGGTTTCTGGCAGCATGATACCATGTACAAGAATTGGGATCATCTGAAATACAGCTGGTTTGGGTACAAGAATCCGGATCAGCAGACGGGAAAACAATCCCAAGTGCAACACTGGTGGGGAATTGACGTCCCCTATATCCCTGCCAAGTGATTTTTTCTCCAGCGTTTTGGTCTTCCCCCGCCGGGCTGCCTTGCCCGGGGGGAGGACGCAGTAAGTCTGTGCAGCAGACCGATGGTTTGACCTATCTTCTTAACTTCCCGCCGCCATGAATGGCGGTGAAACTTTTCATACCTGTCTGGCGGAAACGAACACCTTCCATTCCGAAATTTTCATGCATCAACTACAATGGAGAATGAGGAGTCATTTTGAAACAGCGCCACATCCTTCTGCCTTCGGGCCAGGGTCCGTTGGACACAGAAGCGTTTTAACGCCATACGGGTTAAAGGAGATCTTGAGTCGTGAGCAGTGAAATGAACAAGGTCATCTATTCCATGATCGGGGTGAGCAAATTCTACGACGGGAAGCCGGTATTGAAAGACATCTCCCTGTCTTATTTCTATGGCGCCAAGATCGGCGTTATCGGATTGAACGGTTCGGGCAAGAGCTCCCTGCTGCGCATCCTCGCCGGAGCAGATAAAGACCATAACGGCGAAACCATTCTTTCCGCAGGCTATACCGTCGGGTTCCTGGAACAGGAACCGCTTTTAAGCGTAGACAAGACGGTGCGGCAAGTGGCCGAGGAAGGGGTCGAGCAGGCAGCGGGTCTTCTCAAAGAATTTGAAGCAATCAATCTCAAGTTTTCAGAGCCCATGACCGACGCTGAGATGGACAGCCTCCTGGAAGTTCAGGGGCGGGTCCAGGAACAGCTCGATGCCCTCGACGCATGGGATCTGGACGCACGGCTGGAGATGGCGATGAGTGCCCTTCGCTGCCCCCCGCCGGATTCCAAGGTCAGTGTACTTTCAGGCGGTGAAAAACGCCGGGTGGCCCTGTGCAGACTGCTGCTGCAAAAACCCGATATCCTTCTGCTGGACGAGCCCACCAATCATCTCGACGCGGAAAGCGTGGCCTGGCTCGAACACCACCTGAAAAGCTACCCTGGAACCGTCATTGGCGTTACCCACGACCGTTATTTTCTCGACAACGTAGCAGGCTGGATTCTGGAACTCGACAGGGGGTTCGGTATTCCCTGGAAGGGAAACTACTCCGACTGGCTGGAGCAGAAGCAGGAACGGCTTCGTCGCGAGGAAAAGTCCGAAAGCGCCAGGCAGAAAACCCTCAAACGCGAACTGGCGTGGATCCGCATGTCCCCAAAGGGGCGCCATGCCAAAAGCCAGGCCCGCATCAGTGCCTATGAAAAACTCCTTTCCCAGGAGGCGGAAAAGGGCGAAAAAGATCTTGAACTTTACATTCCGCCGGGACCGCGCCTGGGCGAAGTGGTCATCGATGCCGAGAAGGTCTGCAAAGGCTTCGGCGACCATCTCCTGATGGAAGACATGACCTTCAAGCTTCCCCCCGGCGGCATCATCGGCGTCGTCGGGCCTAACGGTTCGGGCAAGACCACTCTGTTTCGAATGATTACCGGCCAGGAAAAGCCCGACAGCGGCGCCATCCGCGTCGGTGACACGGTCCGTCTGGCCTACGTCGACCAAGACCGGGAACTCGACCCCGACAAGAGCATCTGGGAGGAGATCAGCGGCGGCAACGACCAGATTGAGTTAGGCAGGCGGCTGGTCAACTCGCGAGCCTATCTGGCCCGTTTCAACTTTTCGGGCTCCGAACAACAGAAAAAAGTGGGAAGACTCTCCGGCGGTCAGAGGAACCGCGTTCACCTGGCGAAGATGCTGAAGCAAGGGGGCAACGTGATCCTCCTGGACGAACCGACCAACGATTTGGACGTCTATACCCTGCGGGCCCTGGAAGAGGCCCTGGAGCACTTCGGAGGATGTGCCGTGGTGATCAGTCACGACCGCTGGTTCCTCGACCGTATCGCGACCCACATCCTGGCATTCGAAGGGGAGAGCCGCGTGGTCTTCTTCCAAGGAAACTGGACAGAATACGAGGCCGACCGGAAAAGACGCCTCGGCGCAGACGGCTCTGTACCGAGCCGTGTCAAGTATCGCCGGTTGACCCGCTGAGCCCAAAGGAACCTACCGACCCTCGCGGCCAAGGGACTCCCCCCATTGTTGTCCCCAGCCAAACCCTGTAAGGCCTCTATCGCTGGCATTTATCTTGCAATACATTTCAGATACTGGCCTTAGCCTTTTCGCAATGAAGGGGAGGAAGCATTCGTGATGAAGGATGACAGTACCCAAAAAATTCTTTCCGCGTTGGAATCTGGTCACGGTCTCCCAGTCCTCTCCCCGGTCGCCATGAAGCTGGTGGAATTGGCATCGGACGATACCTCTTCCGCCCGGGACTTGGTCGACCTCATTGAGAAAGATCCGCCCCTCGCCGCACGCCTTCTCAAGTTGGCCAACAGTGCCTTCTACCATTCACCCGGCCCCACTTCCAGTCTCAACCAGGCCGTCGTCAAAGTGGGCTTTGAACGGTTGCGGGTCATGGCCCTCTCTATTTCCTTGATAGACACGTTTCCCATGGGCAAAATCGGCCCCCTGGATTATGAAAAATTCTGGCGTATGTCCCTTTACAGGGCCTCCATTTCCAGGGGTCTGGCCGTGCACCTGGGATATGACCGCGTCGATGAGGCCTTTGTCGCGGGTCTTCTCGCGGAGTTAGGACTGCTTCTCTTCTTTGAAATCTTCATCAAGGGGAAAGACGAACAGGTTTCCCTGGATCTGGAACCGGTCCAGGACCTGCTGGAATGGGAGAGAGGGTACTTTGGGGTAGACCACCGGCAGGTGGGGAAAGCGGCACTCAAATACTGGAAATTCGCTCCCTCCGTCATAGCCTGCCAGGAAATGAAAAACGACGGCGGTTCCTCTGATCTCAGGGACATCTGTGAACTTGCCACGGCCCTGGCCCAACTCCTCTTTCAAAACACCTCCGAATTTCACGACATATTTTATCAAGCCGAGCAGAATCTGGGGTTGGGACAAGACACGGTCAACGAAATCCTGGTGCAGGCCTTTACGCAGGTAGACGAGTCGGCCGCCCAGTTCAACCTGGAGTCGAAGAAGGACAGGGACCTTCTTTCACTCATGGAAAAAGCCAACCTCGCCCTGGGCCGGATCTTGGAACGGATGGAGGAAGGCCCCCGCTTCCATGCCGAGGGACCCCTTCCCTCGCTCGATTCGGTTCCCAGGGAGGAACCTGGAAATCAATTCACGCTCCAGGCCATTGCCCACGAGATCCGGAACCCCCTCACTGCGGTAGCGGGATTTACCCGCAGACTGGCCAAAGTCCTCGATCCCAACTCACAGGGGGGCAGATATGCCCACCTCATCCTAAACGATGCAAACCGGCTCGAGAAAATCCTTTCAGAGATGACGAACAAGCCTTGACCTCCCGATTTTGCTGACGACCCGCCCCACCTGTTAAAGTTCCACAAGCCCTGACCCACGCCGAAGCCATTGCGTTTTCCTTTGAAAAGAACCTTGATTCTTTGTACGATATCGCATTTGTGAATACATCCACTCAATGCACTTATTGAGCTTAAAAGCAAAATTGCACGAATGAAGGAGGCATGCACAGTGCCCACACTGCGGGATGAAGTGATGATAAACGGTATGCGGCCACGGTCGTACAGATCAACCACGCCGGAGCCAGAGGAGTGCATGACCTGCTTCGCCACGATCGGTCGAGGCGATCCCATGGACTGCAAAGTGAACAAGGACCTTCCCGAATAACTTTTCAGGACTCCAGGCAAGCAAGCTTGCCTGCGGTTTGCGGCTCATCCGTGGCGATTAGCGATTTTCGATCAAAGAGGATCATAAATCAGGAGGGCATGGAATTAGATTCATGGAAATCAGTTCCACCATTCTGGGTGCAGCAATCGCCGGCAGGGAAACGACGGTTGCATGGCGCAATACGACCAATTACGCCGCATCTCTCGGGGACGGAAATGTCCGGTATTTTGACGATACAAGGGAAAAAGGCCTGGTTGCGCCTCCTATGTTTGCCGTAGCTCTGACCTGGCCCCTTTCCGTTGACCTGGGCGCGCGTCTTCAAGTGGACGGGTTCCCTTCGGAAGTGCTGATGACCCAGGTCCACTATTCGGAACATCTCCGGTTTCACCGTCTTGTTCGACCCGGCGACCATCTTAAAATCACAGGCAAAGTGGCCGCCGTTTTGTCCCATCGCTCAGGAACCCACTTTATCGTCCGTTATGATGCCACGGATGCGAAGGGGAAAAAGGTCTTTACCGAGCATTCGGGGGCCATGCTGCGCGGTGTCACCTGTATGGACGGTGACAGAAGCGACGAACTGCCCCGGATTCCTGACAATCCGGGGCAGTTCGATCCGGCGTCTCCAGTGTGGGAAGTCCCCGTTTCCGTCACCCCTTTTCTCCCTTATGTGTATGATGGATGCAGCGATATTGTCTTTCCCATACACACCTCGCCCCGTTTCGCAAGACAGGTCGGGCTTCCGGGAATCATTGTGCAGGGAACGGCCTCTTTGGCCCTGGCCGCCCGGGAAATCGTGAACCGTGAAGCGGGAGGAGATCCAGTCCTGATGAGGGTCCTGGCCTGCCGGTTTTCAGGCATGGTGCTTCCAGGATCCGAGATCCGTGTCCGCCTGGTGGCGAAAGATGTGAAAGAGGCCGGGGGACTCTTTTTTGAGGTGATCAACCATCAAGGCCAAAAGGCCATCGGCCACGGCTATGCAGAGTTGATGACTTGCTGAAAAGCGAACCTAAGCCGCAAGCGGCAACCTGTCGGGAACGAAGAGGAACCGAACCCGACAATCTTTTTCAAATGCTTTCTAATCACTCCGGAGGGGATGGACG
>CAYUCJ010000180.1:0-6925 GCA_964443285.1 uncultured Desulfobacteraceae bacterium
ACCACCGGTGCCATCTTTCTGGGAGGCCCTCCCCTCGTCCGGGCGGCAACAGGCGAAGAGGTCACCGCAGACGAACTCGGCGGCGCAGATGTGCACTGCAGGCAGTCCGGTGTCTCCGACTACTTTGCGGAGGACGACGCGCACTGTATCGAGATCATCCGCCGGATCATCGGGAACCTGCCTCCAAACCCGAAGGCGGACGTTCCCAGGCACCAGTCCAAACCACCCCTCTACGACCCGAAGGAAATCTACGGCATCGTTCCTCCGCAGCTGAGCACGCCCTATGATGTGCGGGAAGTCATCGCCAGGTTGGTGGATGGGAGTGAATTCCTTGAGTTCAAGGCCCGTTACGGCCCCACACTTGTGTGCGGATGGGCTGCCGTCCACGGGTATCAGGTGGGCATCCTGGGTAACAACGGGATCCTTTTTTCTGACAGCTCCCTCAAGGCGACCCAATTTATCCAGCTTTGCGATAAGCGGGGAATCCCGCTCATCTTTCTCCAGAACATCAACGGCTACATTATTGGAAAGGAATATGAAAGGGGCGGGATTACAAAGGACGGGCACAAAATGGTCAATGCCGTGGCCACGGCCACCGTCCCCAAATTCACAGTGATTATCGGGGCCTCCTTCGGCGCGGGAAACTATGGCATGTGCGGCCGTGGCTATTCCCCCCGCTTTCTTTGGATGTGGCCCAACGCCCAGATCGGCGTCATGGGCGGTGAACAGGCCGCCCAGGTCATGATCACCGTAAAAAATGATCAGCTGGCCAGGGAAGGCAAACCGCCCCTCCCCGAGGATCTGGTGAAGCAGATCAAGACCCCCATCGTAGCGTCTGCCGAAAAGGAAGGCAACGCCTACTATTCAACGGCCCAGATGTGGGACGACGGAATCCTGGATCCTGCCAAGACCCGGGACGTGCTCGGGCTGGCGATCTCGGCCGCATTGAACGCTCCACTCAGGGATGATACGTACGGATATGGGACTTTCAGGATGTAAGCTCAAGGTTAAAGGAAAAAGGCTAAAGGGTAAAGGCTTAGGGCTAACAGCTAATCGCCAACGGCTAAAGGCTACCTCTCGTGTTTAAGAAAATACTGATTGCCAACAGGGGTGAAATCGCGGTGCGTATTATCCGCACCTGCCGGGAAATGTCCATCCGGACCGTTGCCGTTTACTCGGACGCGGACGAAAACGGTCTCCACGTCCTGGAAGCCGATGAAGCGGTTCGAATCGGCCCCCCTGATCCGTCCTCCAGTTACTTGAACATCAACCTGATTCTTCAGGCGGCCAGGGACACCGGGGCAGAGGCCATCCATCCCGGGTACGGCTTTCTTGCTGAAAACCCGGACTTCGCATCCGCAGTGGAAGACGCCGGCCTCGTTTTTGTGGGCCCCCCATCCAGGGTCATCCGGGACCTGGGTGACAAGACGAGGGCACGTCAGATCATGCGGTCGGCCGGGGTGCCGGTGATACCCGGCATGCTTGAGCCAACGGAAGATGTCGAAACCCTTTGTGAAGAAGCATCCGGCCTGGGATTTCCCGTGCTGGTCAAGGCGGCCGCAGGCGGCGGCGGCAAGGGCATGCGTATCGTGGAAAATCCCCGTGGCATGGCGGAGACCTGTGTGTCGGCCATGAGTGAAGCGAAAAAGGCATTCGGAAATGGTGAACTCTACCTGGAAAAGTTTTTGAAAAACACCCGTCACATCGAATTTCAGATTCTTGCCGATCAGCATGGCCATGTGATTCACCTTTTCGAGAGGGAGTGCTCCATCCAGCGGCGCCACCAGAAGATTATCGAAGAAACACCTTCTACGGCCCTGAGCCCTGAACTTCGCCGGGCCATGGGAAAGGCGGCTGTCTCGGCGGCCACGGCCTCCCGGTACGTGAATGCGGGCACGGTGGAATTTCTCCTTGCGCCTTCAGGACAATTCTATTTTCTGGAAGTCAACACACGGCTGCAGGTGGAACACCCCATCACAGAGATGACGACCGGCCTGGACCTGGTCCGGCACCAGATCGAAATCGCGGCCGGGAATTCCCTTCCCTTTGGACAGGCGGATATCACCAAGCGGGGTCATGCCATTGAGTGCCGGATCTATGCCGAAGATCCGTCAGCCCATTTCTTCCCCTCTCCCGGCCCTGTTCTGCTCTATAAAGAACCCGAAGGCCCTGGTGTCAGGGTGGATGGGGGAATCTATGAAGGGTTTGAGGTCCCGGTGGAATACGACCCGATTCTCGGAAAACTCATTGTCTGGGCGGAGGACCGAAAAACTGCGGTCAGTCGTATGTTGCGGGCACTGAGAAGTTATGCCATCCTGGGTGTTCAAACCACGATTCCTTTCCTCGCGGATGTGATGGAATCCGGACCGTTTGAAAGGGGCGAGACCTACACCCGTTTTATTGAGACCCACTTTTCCCACTGGTCTCCCGGCAGGCAGGATTCCACCCTGGCAGGGATCGCTTACTTGATCGATGACTTGGCACGACCATTGAGGGCTTCCGCCACCTCCCGGGTTGCAAATCCCCCCACCCCCTGGGAGACTCTGGGAGAGTGGAGACTGTGAGGGAGCGGACCCATGAAATATAACCTCCTGATTGATAAGGAGACGATCCCTTTAGAGATCTCTCCTTTGGAAGAGAAAAATCTCACTGAGATCCGGGCCGGTGAGGTGTCCCACCGGGTGGCCTACAAGGCCGTTTCCGAGACCCATCTCCATCTCGTTGTCGACGGAAGGGCTGTTGAGGCTTTTGTTGCGAAAGCGGGAGACACCAAGCATATTTTCGTTGAAGGCCGGACTTTCCTGGTCCGGGACGCAGATCAAATGGTTTCTTCTCCCAGCCGGACGGTCTCCGATGACATCCCGGGGGATATTATGCCGCCCATGCCCTCCGTGGTGGCGAGGATACTTGTGGCCGAAGGAGATCAGGTCGAAAGGGGTCAGGGACTGGTGGTGGTAAGCGCCATGAAGATGGAAACCACCCTCGTTGCCCCATACAATGGATGGGTAAGGAAAATCAATACCCGGGCAGAGGCGAAAGTAGCACCGGGAGACACCCTGGTGGAAATCGAAAAAGAGGTGGGAGCCGATGGGTGAAGATCTCCTCTATGAAGTGAAGGGTCCTGTGGCATTTCTGACCATCAACCGGGAATCTCGGCGGAATGCCATCACCCAGAAAATGATCCTGGAATTCCTGGAAAACCTGCGGACGGCCGAGGAGAAGAGCGACGTGCGGGCCGTCTGCATAACCGGAACCGGGGTCAAGGCCTTCTGCTCAGGTGCCGACCTGGCCATAACCCTGGCAGACGAGGGATTGGACCGTCTTGAAGGGGCGAGGAACTACGCCCGTCTCATGAAGATGATGTCCCGGTTCGGGAAACCCCTCGTGGCCCGGGTAAACGGCCCATGTCTCGCAGGAGGACTGGGGATCATGCTCTCCTGTGACATTGCAATCGCCAGGAATGACGCCTATTTCTGCACGCCGGAAGTGAATGTGGGCATCTTTCCCATGATGATCGGTGCCCTGCTCTACCGGAATGTCGGCAGGAAGAAGGCCATGGACATGGTCCTCACAGCCAGAAAGGTCCAGGCCCGGGAGGCCGAGACCATGGGTCTCATCACGCGGGCGGTGGCCCCTGAAAACCTGGACAAGGAAATCCATGACACACTGGATCTCCTGGCAGCCAGGAGCCCTATCGGCATGCGGATCGGCAAGGAGGCTTTCAGGGACATGAGCGACATGGCTCTTGACGACGCCATCGACTACCTGTGCGGGGCCCTGGGAAAAGTCATTTCCACAGAGGACGCCATGGAAGGAATGATGGCCTTTATGGAGAAACGAAAGCCGGATTTCAAGGGGAAGTAATCACATGACCTCATTCTGGATCACAGAAAACCACGACTTTGAACGCACCTGCATGATAACCTGCGCCCTTTCCGGAGTGGTGGCCAACCGGGGCCAGTGTCCTGCCATCCCCTATACCCCTGAAGAGTACGCGGCCGAGGCAAAGCGCGCCTACGAGGCGGGAGCGGCCGTGGTACACATTCACGCCCGGAAACCGGATGGCTCCCCCAGCTACGAGGTTGAAGACTACCGCAATATCTACGAGGCGGTGACCGCCGCGTGCCCCGTTATCACCAACTTCTCCACCGGCGCAGTCGGCATCCCCCTGGAAAAGAAAATCGCTCCCATCGTGGAAATCCGCCCCGCCATCGGGGCCCTGAACATGGGATCCATGAACTATGCCAAGTACCACAAGGGCAAAAAGGCCTTTGTTTTCGACTTCGTCTTTTCCAACCCCTTTTCCGACATTGCACCCCTTGTGTCAGCCATGAAGGAGGCGGAGGTCAAGCCTGAGATGGAGTGTTTTGACTCCGGACACATCGGAAATTGCTTTCCCCTGATCCACATGGGGTTGCTGGAGCCTCCCTACCAGTTCAGCCTGATCATGGGGGTCCTTGGGGGCATGCCTCCCACATCAGACAACCTGGCCCACCAGGTGCGTATCCTCCCCCCCGGAAGCGACTGGGAGGTCATCGGCATCAGCCACGATCAGTGGAGGATGGTGGCCGCCGCCATTGGGCTGGGAGGGAACGTCAGGGTGGGCCTGGAAGACAACTTCTACCTGTCCCGCGGTGTCATGGCCCGTTCCAACGGTGAACTGGTGGAAAAGGCCGCAAGAATGGTGAGAGACCAGGGCCGTGAAGTGGCCACGGCCGAAGAGTGCCGGCTGCGACTGGGCCTGAAGCATTGAAAGAATAAAGGAGGTTTTTTTCATGGAATTCGAACTGGGAAAAAGCTACGATCAACTGGAGATAGGCGACGAGGCCGGTTTTTCAAAGACCATTACGGAAACGGATGTCTACCTCTTTGCAGGCATCAGCGGGGACTTCAATCCTCTACACGTGAACGAGGCTTTCGCCAGGCTGACGCCTTTCAAGACGCGCATAGCCCACGGTGTCCTTCCCCAGAGCCTGATCTCCTCGGTCCTGGGTATGAAGCTGCCCGGATTGGGCACTGTGGCCGTGGAGATCTCCTGCAGGTTCAGGGCCCCGACCTTTTTTGGGGACACCATTACGGCCACAGCCCGTGTGGCGGAAAAACTGGAAGAAAAACGGTGGGTCCGAATGGCTCTCAAATGGACCAATCAGGATATGAAGCTCGTGGCAGAGGGGGAGGCCGTAGTCATCCCCCCTCCCTCTGATGTGAAGGATCTGGCTTTAAAGCAAACCAACTAGCCCTGATGACTTTGAGAAAAGTCATCATCGCGTCCATGGACGGGCGTGAGAAAAAGTCCGAGGCCGAACTTTTTATGGTTCCATCAAAACTGCGAACAAAAAAAGGAGGAGAAAAAGATGGGAATGACAGATGTGAAAGAGGTTTTCGGAAAGATGTCCGAGGTGTTCAACACCGGATCGGCCCAAGGGATGGATGCGGTATTTCAGTTTGAGATCTCCGGGGACGGGGGCGGAAACTGGAACGTTGCCATCAAGGACGGCGGTTGCGAGATCAATGAAGGCACGCACGACGCTCCGACAACGACGCTCACCATGTCGGGAGAAACCTGGCTGGCGATGGTGAACGGTGAAATCAACGGCATGCAGGCCTTCATGAGCGGCCAGCTGAAAGTGAGCGGCGATATCATGCTCGCCCAGAGGATACCGGAGCTTTTTCCGTTCTAATATTACCCCATGACCGACTACCAGCATTACTTTGGCGAAACCCATAACCTGGTCCGGGAGACTGTTCGAAAGTTTGTCGCCCGCGAGATCAGGCCTTTCGTAGATGATTGGGAGGAACACGGGGAATTTCCGAGGGAACTCTATGGGAAAGCGGGCGATGCCGGTATCCTCGGCATCGGCTACCCGGAAGAATACGGGGGATCCGGCGGGGATATCTTCGTCAAGATCGCTTCCTCCGAGGAACTCATGCGATGCGGGTCGGCGGGCGTTGTCGCCGGGTTAGGGTCGCTTGACATCAGCATTCCCCCCATCCTCGCCCTGGGAACGGAAGAGCAGAAATTCCGGTTTGTGCCTCCCGTCCTGAAGGGGGAAAAAATCTCGGCCCTGGGCATTACCGAACCCGACGCCGGGTCGGATGTGGCCAATATCCGGACCAGGGCGTCGCGCCGCGATGACCACTACAGGGTGAACGGGAGCAAGATGTTCATCACGAGCGGGGCCCGGGCCGACCAGCTCACCTGCGCTGTACGGACCGGTGGCGAGGGTTCCCGGGGAATCAGTCTCCTGGTCATACCGTCCCAGGCGCCGGGATACGCCGTCTCCAAGAAACTCAGGAAAATGGGCTGGTGGGCATCCGACACGGCACAGATATTCCTTGAGGAGTGCCGTGTGCCGGTGGAGAACCTTCTCGGGCGCGAAGGTCAGGGCTTCTACGGCATCATGGAAAACTTCCAGAACGAACGTTTGCAGCTCTCCGTCATGGCAAACATGACCTCCCAGATAGCCCTGGAGGAGTCCCTCAGGTATGCAAAAGAAAGGGAGGCCTTCGGGCGTGCCCTGAGCGGTTTTCAGGTCACCCGGCACAGACTGGCGGACATGGCCACCCTGGTGGAGGCCAGCCGGGAATTCGTCTACCGTGTTGCAGCCAGAATGGGGGCCGGGGAAAACCAGGTCAAGGAGATCTCCATGGCCAAGAATTTTGCCTGTACGGTCAGCGACCGGGTGACTTTTGACGCCGTTCAGATTCACGGCGGCGCCGGCTACATGAGAGAATACCTGGTTGAAAGGCTTTACAGGGACAACCGGATCCTTTCCATCGGAGGGGGCACACAGGAGATCATGAAGGAGATCATTGCGAAAATGATGCTGGAGTGAGTCTCGGGGGAGGCGGGGTTTAACCGTTTGCCCGTGGACCGGTTGGGCCCGTTGGACCGGCTAGTCGGTTTTCAATCAAATAATCCTTT
>CAYUCJ010000181.1:0-6911 GCA_964443285.1 uncultured Desulfobacteraceae bacterium
CTTGGAATCAATTTCAAAGTCCTGCTCGGCTACGGGCGTCTCGACCCGAGGGACGAAAGAGAACCCTTCGGGATGACTACCCTGGCCCTTCGTCTGGCTGCGCATATCAACGGGGTCAGCCGCCTGCACGGGAAGGTCTCACGATCCATGTGGCAAAAGGTCTGGGCCCATCACCCCGAGGAAGACGTCCCCATCGAACACGTCACCAACGGAATTCATGTGCCTACCTGGATATCCCGGGAGATGGGTATGCTCTTCAACCGCTATTTGGGTCCTGACTGGGCGGAAGATCCGGACAATGAGCGGGTCTGGGAACAGATTGAGGAAATTCCCGACACCGAACTCTGGCGGGCCCATGAAAGGTGCCGGGAGCACATGGTAGCCTATGTCCGTCGCAGGCTTGCCAACCAGCTCTTGGCCCGCGGAGTCTCATCCTCTGAAATCCAGAGAGCCTCCGAAGTGTTGACCCCGGACGCTTTGACTATCGGTTTTGCCCGCAGGTTTGCTACCTACAAGAGGGCCACGCTCCTCTTCAGAGACCCCGATCGGTTGGAGCGCATCATTAGTCGTCCTGAGCGACCGGTCCAGATCGTGGTTGCCGGGAAATCCCACCCACAGGACGATGAGGGCAAGGAATTCATCAAACAGATCATCCACCTGAGTCAGGAAAAACGCTTCCGTCGGAGCGTGGTCTTTCTGGAAGACTACAACATGGACGTGGCCCGGCTCCTGGTTTCCGGAACGGATATCTGGCTGAACACGCCGCGCAGGCCCCTGGAGGCGTGCGGAACCAGCGGCATGAAAGCGCTGGCCAACGGTTGTCTGAATCTCAGTGCCCTGGATGGCTGGTGGGATGAGGCCTATCACTTGGATTATGGCTGGTCCCTTGGACATGGAGAGGTGTATGGAAACCAGGATGTCCAGGACGATCTGGAAAGCCGGGATCTCTACAACTTGCTTGAAAAGGAAATCGTCCCCCTTTTCTATCGCAGAGGGGCGGATGCGTTACCGAGAAGATGGGTGGAAAAAATGAGGGCGGGATTGCGTCGCCTGGTTCCTGTCTACAACTCCCACAGGATGGTGCAGGAATACCTGCATCGCTTTTACCTCCCCTGCTCCCGCCGTTTCAACAACCTCTGCACGGATGATTTTGCAAATGCAAAGGATATTGCCTCCTGGCGCCAGAAGATCATGACCAGCTGGCACGACGTCTCGGTGGAAGAAGTGGTGGGGCAGGACAACCATGAAATTCTGGTGGGCAAATCCATAAAGGTCGAAGTAAAAGTCAGGCTCGGCACCCTCTCCCCCGAAGATGTCACGGTGGAAGCCTACTACGGGCGTCTCAACCATCAGGGGGACTTCTCGGAAAGAAACACCATCCCCCTGAAAATCCTCGAGAACAGGGACGGTGTTTACGTCTTCAAGGGTGACATACCTTGTGAAGGATCGGGACGCTTCGGCTACACCGTTCGAATCATGCCCAGTTTTGAAAGACTGGAGAACCGTTTTTCCATGGGACTCGTTAGCTGGGCCTGATCAGAAAGCCCAAGGAGATCACGTGACCTTAATAACGACCCTGCAAACCAGGGAAATAGAGGGAATCGTCAACTGCACCCTTGCTGACCCGTTTGAAATTCTGGGTGCACACCCTGTTCAAGTGGGGGTTGAAAAGGGCGTTGCCATCCGCGCTTTCCTTCCACGGGCCCTGAAGCTGGAAATCCTGGACCTGGATCCACAGGGTCCTGTAAAGGCAACAAAGATCCACAAAGACGGGCTCTTTGAAGCATGGCTTCCCGGAGATTTCGAGGTGTTTCCCTATCGTCTCAGGAGTTCCTTTGACAACGGATCCCAGGCCACCTTTTACGACTGCTATGCTTTTCTTCCCGTATTGAACGATGATGACTTCTATCTCTTCAACCAGGGGAGCCACGACAAGATCTACGAAAAACTGGGGGCCCACCCGTTTGTTCACCAAGGGGTGTCCGGTGTTTTGTTTGCCGTCTGGGCCCCGTCCTCCTCTCGTGTCAGTGTGCTTGGGGATTTCAACCAATGGGACGGCCGGCGACATCCCATGCGGGCCAGGGGTGTCTCGGGAATATGGGAAATCTTCATCCCCCACCTGAAACCCGGGACGCTCTACAAATTCGAAATCAGGACCCGGGATGGAACGCTGCTGATCAAATCCGACCCTTTCGCCTTCGCCTTTGAAAAACGCCCCAGGACAGCCGGCATGGTCATGGGGCTGGACGATCATGAATGGTCTGATCAGGATTGGATGACACAACGTCCCGACAGGGACCTCCTTCGACAGCCCCTCGCCATATACGAGGTGCATCTCGGCTCCTGGAAACGTCGGAAGAATGATCAAGACCCATGGCTTACCTATCGCGACGCAGCCGAAGAACTGGTCGCCTATGTCAAAGACATGGGTTTTACCCACATCCAGTTTCTTCCCCTTGCCGAACACCCCTTTGACGGCTCCTGGGGTTACCAGGTCACCGGTTACTACGCGCCCACTTCCCGATTCGGTTCTCCAGCGGATTTCATGTACCTGGTCGATCGTTGCCACGCCGCAGGATTGGGGGTCATCCTCGATTGGGTCCCGGCCCACTTTCCACGAGACCCCCACGCCCTTGAATATTTTGACGGGACCCACCTCTATGAACACGCAGATCCCCGACAGGGTGAACAAAGGGACTGGGGCACCCTTATCTTCAATTACGGCCGCAAGGAAGTCAAAAACTTTCTCGTTGCCAATGGTCTGTTCTGGCTGGATAAATACCATATCGACGGCCTGAGGGTGGATGCCGTTGCCTCCATGATCTACCTGGATTATTCGCGCAAGCAGGGTGAGTGGGTACCCAATCGTTACGGAGGACGTGAAAATCTGGAAGCCATTGAATTCATCAAGGAACTCAATACCAAAATCTTCAAGTCCTTCCCCGGCGTGGTGACGATTGCGGAAGAATCCACGGCCTGGCCAGGGGTTACCCGGCCCGTCCATCTGGGAGGCCTCGGGTTCCTGTTCAAGTGGAATATGGGCTGGATGCACGATATGCTCGGTTTCATGGCAGAGGAAACCGTCCACCGTTCTTACCACATGGATCACCTGACGTTCGCACTGCTTTACGCCTTCCATGAAAATTTTATTCTACCCCTGTCTCATGATGAGGTGGTGCACGGAAAGGCCTCTCTTCTCTCGAAAATGCCCGGAGACGACTGGCAGAAGTTTGCCAACCTGCGCCTGCTCCTGGCCTACATGTATGGTGAACCCGGGAAAAAGACCCTTTTCATGGGCGGGGAATTCGGACAGTGGTCCGAATGGAATCACGACGAGGGCCTGGAGTGGAACCTTCTGGGATACGAACCTCACAAGGGTATTCAAAGATTTGTGCGGGATCTCAACAGGATCTATCGCGAGGAACCTGCATTGTATGAACAGGATTACGATCCGTCCGGGTTTCAGTGGATCGATTTCCGGGACGCCGCTGCCACGGTGGTCTCCTTTCTGAGAAAAGGTAAATCCGCGAACAGGCCGTTGGTATTCGTTTTCAACTTCACACCGGTGGTCCGGGAAAGCTACCGCATTGGAGTACCTTTCGGAGGCCGTTATCGGGAACTCCTCAACTCGGATGCCCTATGCTATGGGGGTTCCAATCAGGGGCTGGGGGGCGGCATAACAGCCGAGGCCATCCCGTGCCATGGCCATCCCTACTCTCTTGCTCTTCGAATTCCTCCACTGGGAATGCTCCTTCTCAAACCGGAAAACTGATCTCTCCGCGCTTCTTGTGACTTCGCAAAAAGTGACCATCAAAAAAGACTTAAGAAACATTTTTCATTTGCCGATGTACAGTGTGACGGAAGGACAGAAAAGCCGGCCCCCGTCCACGCGGTGAATGAAGTGAAAAACAGACTGGATATCTCGGACATTCAGGACATTTTCAGGGATAATCAACGACTTTTTGAAAAATTGATCGAAGATTTAGAGAAGGAGAAGTCTTCCGGCCGATCAAGTGCCACCCAACCTCAACAGAAACAAATGAGACCATGCGAGGTCAAGAGGCTTCCGAAGGTCACAGATTCGAAAAAGGGGGTCTGAGGCGGCATTTCGGAGGCTACTCAAATGTGCGTGCATCTTTTTTTCAGGGCACGGTCAGGAATTGGATAAAACCTTTGACAAAGACTTTGCCCTGAAGGAAACAACGGCATTCCGGGTAGCCATCAACTTAGAGGCCCAGTTGGATTGTCAACTATTAACCCAACCCCTGCGCAGGCCCGGCGGTCCGCTTTTTGGACGCCGGGCCTTTGCTTTCCTGAGCTTTGATCACAGATAGATAAAACTCATACGACACTCAAGAGAACGCTTCTCTCCTTTGGAGAGTTCAAGGGGTTGAAGCATGAGAAGGCTCGATCCCTGGTAGGTGCGCTCAAATCCCTCCTCCGACATGGATACCGTCATGAGCGGGAAAAACCAGGCCGTCACGGGGTGGGAGAAGCTAAAGAGTGTCACCAGGCGATCCGGACCATTGCAAAGGGCAAACTCGGAGACATCCTTTTCAACACCCTTTTCCGCCACCTCACGACGTTTCCGGCCGTTGACCAGATAATACCTTTCCGGATCCTGATGGGAGAAGAGGGTCAGGTTCAGTTCGCAGCCGTGCAAACACCTGATCGGTTCACCTTCCAACCAATCGACCTCCCATCGCACCTGAAAAACCCCTGATCTGCCAAGGTGCATCGCCTTTCTGACATGGGCCCGGGAGGAGCCGATGCCTCCCTTTCGCGTCATTTCAAGAGAGGCTTTTCCTCCACCGGAGGATACCTCTTCCAGAAGATACCCTCCCCGGACAAAATCACCCAGCTCCTCATGATCATTCGCAGCATATTTTTCAAGATCACAATCAGGGGATATAAAGTGGTCCAGGAAAGAGATCCTGGTGTAGGGATCGTGGATCAGCAGTTTCTTCAGTCCCTCGTCCTTCGCCGAAAGCATCTCGTGAATGGACAGTGTTCCTTCCTTTTCGTGCTGCTGAACTTTTCCAAGCTCATCCAGTCGCCGGTGATAGGCTTCATGCCGCCGGGTGAGCACGTCGCTCAGATCCAACCCCTTTTTGACATTCCCTATCTCGAAGAGCCCCCCGCCTCTGGCAGGAGAAATACCTAAAGACACGTCGTGGGTCCAGATCAGAATTTCCTCCTCTCCGTCTTTGTCAAAGTCTATCCGCTGCGCCAGGACTTCATCTACACGTTCCCGCATCAGGTCTCCCTGGGCCAAGAGAAGGTTCTGGTAAATGGCCCTTCTCAGGTGTCCCAGATAGAGTCCCCCGAAGACGCCGTGCCAGTAGGCGCAGTTGCACTGCCCTCGCCAGAGGGCGGTTCTCCCCCCGGAATCCGGGCCAAGCATTTCGCTCAGGCAGATCATCTTCTTATGCATCCGGTTGGCCTCGTCGTATTTGACCAGGAAGTTGTCCCAGACCCCACCACGCACAAAGGGATGCCAATCGTCCCACCGGCCCATTTCCCGAACAGACGCGATCATATCTTCAAGGGCTTCGCCCCGATCCGGTGGGAGGGCCCACTCGGTCATTTCCTCGTAGGAGGCCTGTGGCAGGTAAATCCGGCCCAGGGCAGGCACTTCTTTGATAAATTGACCGGGGACTCCTGTCGTTATCCACGAGTCGTTTTCTTCGACGGCCTCAAAAAAGCGTTTGAGCCAGCCCTTCCTGATCACCCACTCGTGGGTGCCCGGCCACAGTCCGAATTTCTCACAATCGTCGCCGTAGACGGCCACCGTTTTTCCCGACTGCTCAAGGAGCTGCAGGTGTGCCATGACCTCTTCAACCGGCTTGAAGGGGATCAGGTACCGCATGGCCATGGGGGTTGCCAGGAGGCGAAGGGTTTTCCCTTCCTTCTCGGTGATGTAGGGTCCATAGATGGAATCGGGCCTGATCCCTGCGTAGAAAAAGTGGGTGTCATCGACGATGGTGTACTGCATGCCCGTTCCGGAAAGAACAGATGGCAGAGCAGGATCCCACACCCGTTCAGTGAGCCAGAACCCGGTTGGATCGAAATTGAACCGGGATCGAAGATAATCATTCATTTTCTTCATCTGTCCCCTGGCATCATGGGGCGGGATGGCGGGCAGGAGGGGTTCGTAAAAACCGCCGGACAGGGGTTCTATCTGGCTTCTCTCCACAAGGACGTTCATCAGATCCAGGGTGGCAGGATCATGTCGCTCCAGCCACTCGAAAAGGGGCCCGCTCATGTGAAAGCCGAGCCGCACGCGAGGGTGGTCTCTCACCATCTTCAGTACCGGGCGATAACACTGGTCAACGGCCTTTTCAAAGACATGATCAAAATTGCCGACCGGCTGGTGACAATGCAAAATCATAAAAAGGTTCAACATGTTCAACTCCTCGATGGAATAAACCCGAGCCGGTCACCAAGGGCCCTGAAAGCTTCATCTTTTCTCCCGGAGAGGCGGGCCGTGAAATCCTTGTCCTGTGAAAGATCCCAGTAGCGGTTCTGACAGGCCCAGAGATCCGGCCTCAAAGAAATTTCCTCGGCCAGGTCCAGGAAATCCCTCAGCGCGGCCACGCATTCCGGGGGAGACGCGGCTGCGATTTGATCCATCAAAGTATTGACAAGAATTTCGGAATTTGTCCTCTCTCCGGGATCATCCAGGTTGAATGGGCTTCCGGTTTCTTCGGGGGCCGTCATCTTGTTCATTTTGGCCATTCTCACACGCATCTGTTTACAGCCTTCTCCTTGCATGGCGGACAATTCGGCCCTAAAAAAGAGCCGCAGAAAATCCTGAAGTCCGTTATGTTCCATGGCAGTCGCCTGCCTTTGCAGACTGACTTCCAAAAGGGCGGCAAGCACTTTCTCCTCATCGATCATTTTCGAATAAA
>CAYUCJ010000182.1:0-6911 GCA_964443285.1 uncultured Desulfobacteraceae bacterium
TTCAAAAGGCCGGGGGTAACCAATCGGAGGCCGCGCGCATCCTGGGGATCTCCCGAGTGACCGTTTGGAACAGGATGAAGAAATTCAACATCGACCTGAGGCGTCATGTGGAATAGTAGCCGTTGTGGCACAACAATTGCTATTAAAACCTGCAGAGGGTGTGAAAACTTGGCATTACCTCCTTTTGCGAAGCACCCCTGTATGACGAGCTGGCTCCAGGATTGGTCCCCTTGGGGCCGGCTTCCTTTTTTGATGCAACCGTAAAAAGCCCGTCCACGGTGGCGACGATGACCTTCTGCAAATTCATCTTTTCTAGGAGGACAGGCGATGAGAACGCTTATCACGCTGTTGATCATGACCTTTTCGTTCAGCCAGGCACAGGCCGCGGAACTCAGCTTCAGCCGGGCCAAAGACCTTGCCTTGAAACACAGCAGGATCATCAAGGCCTATGAACAGGAACTGCGTGCGGCAACCTACAAGACCTACCAGGCCAAGGGAGGGTATCTGCCGAGGATCAATATCGTTGAATCGGGCATGAAGACCGATGAGCCCGGGAACGCGGCCTTTGCCAAGATCGCACAGGGCAGGTTCGATATGGACTATTTCCTGACCCAGATGCAGGACCCGAACGGCGTGACCAATTACACCACCAAGATCGAGCTCATCCAGCCCGTCTACATGAACGGCAAGATCCATTACGGTATCAAACAGGCCGGGGAAATGAAAAGGGCCTCCCAGTACACCTTGGAGAGGGTCAAGCAGCAGGTTCTCTATAACCTTCACCGGGCCTTCTATGGCGTCTCACTGGCTGAGAAGGCCCTTTCCGTGACCAGAGAATCTTACCAACGGATGCAGAAATATTACGAAACCAGTCAGAGCTTTTTCAACAACGGCATGCTGGTCAAGAGTGATCTTCTGGTTGCGCAGTCCTTTATGTTGAAAAATGAGGTCGCCATAAGAGAGGCCGAAAGAAGGGTTGCCGTGGGCAGGAGTTCTCTTCAGAGGGCCCTTGGGGTGGAGGGTGACTTCCATATCCTGTGGGAAAATCCCGACAACGGTCTTAAAAATGACCTTGATGATTACCTCAAAAAGGCACTCCTGGAAAGGCAGGATCTGAAGGCCATGAAGGCCTATCTGGACATCAGCGGATACGAAATGAAGAAATCCCGCTCCAAGTTTCTACCCGAGATCGCTTTGTTTGCCAATTATGGATGGAATGATGACCGGGTATTCGGGGATGCGGGAGAAGGCTATACTGTGGGAGCACAGGTGAAACTCAATCTTTTCAGCGGCTTTTCCGACTACAACAGCATCAGGGAACAGAAGAGCCTCCACCAGGCCCTCCTGGACAGGATTGCAGACAAAAAACTGGAAATCGAGGCTGATGTCAAGGATGGGTACTACACCGTTCTGGCAGCCCAGAAAGGACTTGAGGCCGCCAGAAAGCGGGCCGAAGCCGCCCGCGAGGCCCTGGCCATCACCCAGAACCGCTTCAGGGCGGGAATCCTGAAGGTCACGGACCTCCTGGACAGGGAGGTTGAAACAAAGGAAGCCGAACTGGGGCGTTACAAATCCACCTTTGACCTGATCCTGGGTAAAGCAAAGCTCCTGTTCGCAGCCGGGATATTGAACTAGTGCCCGTCCATAAATGGCAATTTTGTCCGATATCGTCGTTATGCTCAAATTTTAATCCTCGAAATACCTCTATGTATTCCTGTGGTTAAGATTTTCGCATGCCTTGATCTCAAACAAATTATCTCATTTATGGACGGGCACGAACTAAAGAGCCCACGAATTACGGAGGAGTGAAATGCATAAGAATTTCTTCAGATTCTTGGTAATCGCCCTGGTCCTGGGATTGGCGGCGTGCTCTTCGGAAAAGGATCAACCCGAGGGGAAATTCAGACAGCCTGAAACGGTAAAGGTCAGGACGCAGGTGGTCCGAAGTCAAATGCTCCCCGTCCTGAGAAGCTTCCCCGGGACTGTGTCGAGTGCCGACGAAGCCCTCCTGATGCCCAAGGTTGTGGGTTATCTGGATGTGCTCCACGTAAAGCCCGGCGACACGTTCACAAAGGGCGAGGTGCTTGTCTCCATCAGGAGCCAGGAACTCGTGGACAAGAAGAAATTTGCCGAAAGTGGTGTCAAAGAGGCCAGTAATGGTGAGCGACAGGCCGAACTCGGCCATAGAATAGCTGAAACCGGATTCAGACAGGCTTTGGCGCAATATCATCTTGCTGAAAAGACCTACAAGCGATTCGGAAACCTACTGAAAACCGAAAGTGTCAGCAGGCAGGAGTTCGACGAGGTGGAGGCCAAATACAAGGCTGCCCTTGAAGCGCGCAAAATGGCGGAAGAGAACGTCAAACTGGCGAATGAAAAGCTTGCGCAGGTCCGGATCAAGAAGCAGCAGGCCCTGGCCATGCTCGACGAGGTTAGGACCTACTTGAGTTATACCACACTGAAAGCCCCTTTTGACGGCGTCGTCCTCCAGCAGTTCACGGACGTGGGGAACCTGGCCGCTCCCAGCCAGGCCATTCTGAAAATCGGATCGAACAGAAATGTGGTTTACGCGCAGGTCAATGAAAGCGGCATGTCCCTTGCCCAGGTAGGGGGGGAAGCGACTGTGGAAGTCCCATCGGCACAGAAGACCTTCAAGGCCAGAATACTGGAAATCAATCCCAATATAGATCCTGAAACCAGGAGTTTCCGGATAAAATTGTCCGGAGACACCCATCTGGTCCCCGGTATGTACGCCAATGTCTCCCTGGGACAGGCTGATGAGGACATCATCCTGGTGCCCGGTACGGCCGTCTACGAGCGGGGGCAGTTGCCCGTGGTCTTCGTGGACAAGGATGGAAAAGCGGAGATGCGGATCGTCAAGACCGGCAGAACGTTCGGTGACAGCCTCGAAATCGTGAGCGGTTTGCATGCCGGTGAGAGGATCGTTGTGGAAAATGGAGAAAAACTGAGGACCGGCGACCTGATCGAGGGATAGAAGATGGCTGAAGAGATGGGAATGAAAGACAAAGGCATCCAGGAAGGCGAAACGTCGTCAGAAAGAGAACTGGAGATCATTGAATACGCTATTTCCGAGAAGTTGGCCAAGGCCTTTCTGCGCTCCAAGATTACGCCGCTTCTGATTATTGCCTCCCTGTTCATCGGCATCCTATCGGTCCTGTTTACGGCAAAGGAAGAAGATCCCCAGATCGTGGTGCCCATGGTGGACATCCTTGTACCCTACCCGGGCGCCGAGGCGCGGGATGTTGAAAAGGTGGTGGCAGCTCCTCTGGAAAAACTCATGTGGGAAATCCCCGGAGTCGATTACGTCTACTCCACTTCCATGAACGATGTGGGCCTCGTCACCGTCCGCTTCAAGGTGGGTGAAGATGTGGAGAAAAGCATTACAAAACTCAAGACAAAGATCGATTTCAACATGGACAGGATGCCCCATGGGGTGCGCCCTCCGATCATCAAAAGCCGGTCCATCAACAGCGTGCCCCAGGTGACCATAACCCTCTGGTCTTCTGATGAAGATCCTTACAGTCTCAGGAGAATCGCCGCCGAGGTGGAAAACGGTCTGAAGAGCATCAGAGAAGTAGGAGAGACATCTCTGACAGGCGGCTACAAGCGGGTTGTCCGCATTGAACCGGACATCGAAAAACTCAGGACCTACGGGCTCGATCTTCTGCGTCTCTACGGCGCCCTTTCCATGTCGAACCAATCCCTCAATACGGGGCAAATAAACCGGGGGGGCGAAGTCATCTACCTGACCGCAGGCGGTTTCTTCAAGACTGCGGCCGACGTGAAACACCTGGTGGTCGGGGTCTTTAGGGGAAAACCCGTTTACCTGAGAGACGTGGCCGGGATTTATGACGGGCCGGAGATCCCCCACCAATATCACATGATCGGCTTCAACAAGGCCAAAACCCTTGAAAGGTTCCAGGCCGCCACCATTTCCATCTCCAAGAGAAAGGGAAGCGATTCCGTTGTCGTCTCCCAAGAGATCCTGAAAAAACTCGAATCCATGAAGGGATACGTGATCCCCGAGTCCGTCCGCGCAACGGTCACGCGGAACTACGGGGAGACCGCCTATGACAAGGTCAAGACCCTGATCGAGCATCTGCTGGGGGCCATCCTGGCGGTCATGATTGTCATGACCATCGCCATGGGATGGCGGGCCGGACTGGTGGTTTTTGTGGCCCTGCCCGTTACTTTCTCCCTGACGCTTTTCGTCTACTACATGTTCGGCTACTCCCTCAACAGGGTGACCCTTTTTGCCCTGATCTTCGTGGTGGGACTGGTGGTGGATGATGCCATCATCATCGTGGAAAATATGGAACGGCACTTCAAGATGGCCCGAACCAACCTCTTCGAGCGGGCCATATACGCGGTGGGAGAGGTGGGAAACCCCACCATCCTGGCCACCATCACCGTCATCGTCGCCATATTCCCCATGGCCTTTGTCAGCGGTCTGATGGGACCCTACATGAAACCCATGCCCGTCGGCGCTTCCCTGGCCATGATGTTTTCCCTCTTCGTGGCCCTCACCATTACGCCATGGCTGGCCTTCAAACTCCTGGCAGGCCATGCAGGAAGCGAAACTGGCCTGAAAGACGAAGAGGATCTGGTCAAGACCACCCGGCTTTACAAGATATACAATGCACTCCTGTTGCCATTCATGGAAAAGCGGATCTGGCGGTTTATGTTGATCGTAAGCATCATCGTCCTCTTTTTCGGGGCGTTTCTGTTCGTCCCCGCCAAAAAGGTGATCATGAAAATGCTTCCTTTTGACAACAAGAACGAGCTGCAGATCATCATTGATATGCCGGAATCCGTCCCTCTTGAGCGTACGATGGCCCTGGCCACAGAGATCGGGAATTATCTTTCCGGTGTCAGAGAAGTGGCCAACTACGAAATCTACGCCGGAACCGCAGGCCCCATTAATTTTAACGGGCTGGTGCGGCACTATTTCTTCAGAAAAGGGGATAACGTGGCCGACATCCAGGTCAACTTCGTGGACAAGTCCAGGCGAGACCTCAAGAGTCATGATCTGGCCCGGATCATGAGGGGACCGATTCAGGAGATCGGGAAGAAATACCAGGCCAATATCAAGATCGCGGAGGTGCCGCCAGGGCCCCCTGTGCTGTCCACCCTGGTTGCGGAAATCTATGGTCCGGATCACAAGACCAGGTTGGATATTGCCTCCGGAATCAAGCACGTCTTTGAAACCACGGCAGGCGTCGTGGATGTGGACTGGTATGTGGAAGACGATATGAAGGAATTGGATTTCAGGGTGGATAAGGTGAAGGCAGCCCTTACCGGTATTTCCACCGAAATGGTCTCCAAGACTCTGTTCATGGCCATAAAGGGAATGAAGGCGGGGATTCTCCACACGGGCAAAGACAGGGAGGACGTGGATATCATCCTGAAAATCCCGGAAAGGCAGCAATCGGCCCTGGACACGCTGAAGGATATCAACCTCATCTCCATGGAGGGGAAATCCGTTCCTCTGAGTGAACTTGTAAACATACAGCAAAGAGTGAAGGACAAAGCCATTTACCACAAAGACCTCATGCCCGTGATCTATGTCACGGGCGATGTGGCCGGCTCTGAAGAAAGCCCGGTCTATGCCATCCTGAAAATGAGGAAAAGGATCGCAGCTATAACCGACGGCAGCCACCGGATAGAGCAGTACTGGACCAGGCAGCCGGAAAACACCCAAAGGGCCTCCATGAAATGGGACGGGGAATGGCAGATTACCTACGAGGTCTTCAGGGACCTGGGGCTGGCCTTCGCGGGTGCCCTGATCCTCATGTATTTCATCCTTGTGGGGTGGTTCGGTTCCTTCATTACACCCATCATCATGATGATACCCATCCCCTTGAGCCTGCTGGGGATCATTCCCGGACACTTTCTCTTCGGCAAATTCTTCACGGCAACCAGCATGAT
Organism: uncultured Desulfobacteraceae bacterium; assembly: GCA_964443285.1. Classification (GTDB taxonomy): domain Bacteria; phylum Desulfobacterota; class DSM-4660; order Desulfatiglandales; family Desulfatiglandaceae; genus CAYUCJ01. The sequence goes on from CAYUCJ010000182.1 coordinate 5,950, forward strand.
AGGCTTCATCGCGCTCGCCGGGATCATGGTCCGGAACGCAGTACTTCTGATCGACTTCATCGAGATCGGCCTTGAGAAGGGCAAGGGGATCCGGGATGCGGTCATTGAGTCAGGCGCTATCCGGACCAGGCCGGTGGTTCTGACGACGGTGGCCGTCATCACGGGGGCCTTTTTCATGCTGCCCGATCCCATTTTTGCGGGTCTGGGGGTATCCCTCATCACCGGGGCCGCCGTTTCCACCGTCCTGACGCTGGTCATTATCCCGCTGGGCTACTACCTCTATTACAACCTGACACACAGAACGTAACGAAAGGACAGGAAACGATTCCAAAGGCCCTCCCGCAGACTGAGGCGCATTGATCTGCTTCAGGAGGGCCGGTGCATTCCTTTCCGGCGGGAATATATTTCTCCTGCGCTTCTTTCACGGCGCCAATATTCTGCGCGGGCTCCCCAGCCAAGCCACTTCCACTTTCAGTCCAAGCTGACATGGTCCGATGCGCCTGTCAGGTGCATTTCTAACCCGACAGGTGCTTGTAAGGAATTTCGCCGTTCCCGATATTCCCTTTCGGAAACGAACCCACAGTCCCTCCCTTTTGCTGCAAGGAAGTTTGCAGAACATAGGAAGGTCGGAGTCAGGAATGATGACTTCACAAGAAGTCATCATCGTGCCCATGGATGGGCACGCAAATCAATGGGTGCTCTTTTACCCATTGATTTGTAAGGAAACCGAAAATCGCACTTTTCGGTTTCCGTTAGTAAAAAGTCCAGGGACGGACTTTTTACATTCCATCAATAAGGGCACGGGGATCTTTTTTCAGGACACGAAAACGCGGCTTTGATGTACATGGCGCTCCTGATGAGCCGGGCGGCCGGCGCATTTGCAACGCTCTTCACTGCACAATCAAGGGGTGTAAAGGAACCGGAGAAGGTCCCCCGGACGCCTTGCTCTGCAACTCCCGTCA
>CAYUCJ010000183.1:0-6841 GCA_964443285.1 uncultured Desulfobacteraceae bacterium
CGTCCCTCGGGTCGAGACGCCCGTAGCCGAGCAGGACTTTGAAATTGATTCCAAGTTCTTTGATATATTGCTCAAAATAGAGCCGGACCAACTCGGGATCAAACGTGTCATTTCCGGCAGGGACAGGGGTATGCGTTGTAAAGATCGTGCTGGCCATTACGATCTCGCGGGCTGCATCAAAGGAAAGGCCCTTGTCGCGCCTGAACATATTGATGCGCTCCAGGGCGGAAAAGGCTGAGTGACCTTCGTTCATGTGTATGGCGGTGGGTTCGATTCCCATGGTCTTGAGCGCCCTGATCCCACCGATTCCGAGCACGATTTCCTGCCTGATCCGCATCTCCCGGTCACCACCGTAGAGCTGTCCCGTGATTTTTCGCAACTCGGGCGGATTGCTTTCATCATTGGTGTCGAGGAGATAGAGTGGAATTCTGCCTACCTGTATGCGCCAGATCAGGATCTGCAAGGGGATATCTTTTATCAATACCTGAACTTTAAGGGGTTGACCCTCAGTATCCCGCATAAGCTGGATAGGCATGTTGGGAAAGTCATTTTGAGGATAAGTCTCCATCTGCCAGCCGTCCGAGGTCAGGTACTGGCTGAAATAACCTTCCTGGTAGAGAAGACCGATCCCCACCAGAGGCACATTCAGGTCACTTGCAGATTTGATATGATCACCCGCCAGAACACCTAGCCCCCCCGAATAAATGGGCAAACAGGTTGTGAGACCGAATTCAGCGGAAAAGTAGGCCACCTGAAAGTGCTCCTCATCGGAATAATCGGCGACCTGGAGATGGGGCTGGGAAAGGTAACGCTCAAAATCCCGGGTCATTCGTTCGATCTGGGCCAGAAAACCCTGATCCCTGGAGAGCTCATCCAACCGTTCCTGCCTGAGAAGGCCGAGCATGAGGACCGGGTTTTGGTTGCATGACACCCACAGCCCCGGGTCTATGCGATGGAACAGGTCCTTGATATCATCATTCCAACTGAAGAGCAGGTTGTAGGCCAGACGTTTCAGAACCGCCAGATTCTCCGGAAGGTTGGGGACCACGTCATATTTTATTTTGGGCTTCATCTTGCCACCTCGGAAGCTGGTGGGCTTGCGGCGTTTCCAGGGAAATCATCCTTGGTGACGACCGTTATTCCTCTTGGGGTGACGGTAAACCGCTTTCTGTCTTTGCCGGGATGGTATCCGATTTGTGTGTGCATTGGAATCCTCGTGCCTTCTCCGATAATGGCTTTCTTGATTTTTGCGTGACGTCCCACAACGACATTCTCCATGATAACCGTTTCCTCCACCCGGGCCCAACTCTGGATGAAGACATTGTAGGACAGGATACTGTTGAGAACCAGGCCGCCGCTGATGATTGAGCCGTGTGCCACCAGGGAGTCGAGGGCTCGACCCACCCTCGGCTGCTCTTCGGATTCCTGCGCAAAAACGGTCTTGACAGGCGGGTATTGACGCTGGAAGGTCCTGATGGGCCAGCTGCGGCCGTACATGTTGAAATAGGGGTCCACTCCGGTAAGGTCCATGTTGGCGTTCCAGTAGGAGTCCAGATTTCCCACGTCCCGCCAGTAACCGGAATCGCGGACGACCTGTAAAGGGCTCTGCTTCAGATCCCCGTCCTCGTCCACCGACAGAAGGACGTCCCGGATCTTGTTTTCCCTTCTGTACGGGTAGGCCATGACGTTATGGGTATGGAGAACGGTGGGAAGGATGTCTTTTCCGAAATCGGCACGATCATCCCTTTTCAAGAGATCCAGGAGGACCTCGGCCTTGAAGAGGTAGATGCCCATGGAGGCCAGCACGTGCCCCTTGTCGCCGGGAATGGTTTTCGGAACGTCGGGCTTTTCCTGAAACGCCTTTACCCGGAAGCCTTTATCGACCTCCAGGATACCATATTGGCCGGCCATTTCTTTGCCAAGCTCGATGACCGCAATGGATACGTCCGCCCCATGGGCCACGTGATAGTCTTTGAAACGGGCGTAGTCCATTTTGTAGACATGGTCACCGGAAAGCACGAGGACGTGTTCAGGCGCGTCATTCTGCAGGAGATAGGCGTTCTGTCTGATTGAATCGGCCGTGCCCTGATACCACTTTTCCCCGGCCATCATCTGGGGCGGGGCGATTTTGAGGTAGTGATTCAGGGCGGGACTGAAGATGTTCCAACCCCCCTCCAGGTGTTGGACCAGAGTCTGGGATTTGTACTGGGGCAGGACTATGATCTTGTAGACACCCGAGTTGATACAGTTGGACAGGGTCAGATCGATCAGCAGATAGATGCCGCCGAAGGGAATAGCCGGCTTGGAACGGTTTTTGGTGAGGGGCATGAGCCGTTCCCCTTTGCCGCCTGCCATGACCACCGCGATTGTATTTTTCATTTCAGCGACGCTCCTCCGTCCCCACGCACGGTTGCACTGCTAAATATTGGTTTGAGTATAGGTCCAGGACTTGTTAACTGTCAACGAAGAAGATGGGTGTCCGGCCCGGCTCTCAATGAAATCTATTGAGCTGGAGCGGGTGCCATGATAGTATTCTCTGTCAAGACCGGGCAGGTATCTTCATGGACACAAACCTGGCATGGTTATTGAGAGAGTGGAAGAGAAAGAATGAGCTCGGCAGTTATGTCAATATGCCTGGCAACAGAATGGTATCTGTGGCGGAACTGCTGTAAGAATGTTGCAATTCTCCGTGGAGCGCGTTAACTTAGGGGACCACTTCGCCGTCCCCGGCACTTTGCGTTTTGGAAATCTTGATGACTTTGTAAAAAGTCATCATCGTGCCCATGGACGGACTTTTTACGGTTCCATCAAATCTTGAATCGTTCCGAATCGACGAGCGTTCCAGCGCATTGAACCGCTGACGTAAAGGGAGATTTTCCAGAAAAGACATGTTGCTTCTCATCAAGGTTATTCTTTTTGTTTGTATTGTGCAGGTGATAGAAGGATTCAATCCGGTTTCGGCCCTTGCCTGGGGGCCGGGCATTCATACCGCAATCGCCCTGGTCACACTGGGCAAGGCGGAGTTTGTCCTTCCCAGCATCGCAGGGGTGATAGCGGCCTGTCCGATCCAATATCTCTATGGCTGCCTGGCTGCGGATTTCTTCATAGGCAAAGGACGGAAGAAGAGAAGGAAAAGCCATTTCCATTGCTGGGATGGCGGATTCAAGTTGCTTGGCGAGGCCGGCGACAACGAAGAGGCTTCTTATTCTTACGGTTTTCTGACCCACCTGGCCGCCGACGTAATCGCACACAACTATTTCATCCCCAATGTGATACAGGACACGAACAGCTCGGGCCGCCTGGGTCACCTGTACTGGGAACTTCAATCCGATTACCTTGTGGGTCCCGGTTACACGAGAATAGCCAGGGAGATACTGTCCCTTGATCACGCAAGTTGCGATACGCTCCTTTTGGCTGCCATGAACAGGGAAAAAAACGGACTGAGGACCAAGAAACGATTGTACACCCAGGGCGTCTGGCTTTCCGGTTTCCTTTACGCGGCCAACCCTCTTTTCTTGAGTGATCCTTTATTCTTGCCGGTGATGTTCAAAGACGACCTTTCCCGGATGGTGGAGCTGTCGTGTCGTCTTGTGGAGGACTCTTTGGAAAACCTGGAGGATTCGTTATGCATTTCATACGATCCCATGGGACAAAAGAACCTGAAACTCGCCCATGAGCGGGGTTATTCTTTTCTGAAGAGATGCCTGTCAACCGCCCACCTCAATGCCCGTTTTTCCGTGGATGAAGAACTCTTGAAGCTATGAACCCTATCAGAATCCTTTCCGAGAACGTGGCTTCCCAGATCGCCGCAGGAGAGGTCGTTGAACGTCCCGCCTCGGTGGTAAGGGAATTACTGGACAACAGCATAGATGCAGGCGCCAGGCGCATACGCGTTTCAGTAGAAGGGGGGGGCAGACGTCAAATCCGGGTCAGCGACGACGGGTTCGGAATGTCAAAAGACGATTTGCTCCTCTGCATCGAACGGCACGCCACCAGCAAGATCAGATCCGTTTCAGACCTCTTTGCCATCAGGACCCTTGGGTTTCGCGGCGAGGCCTTGCCAAGCATCGCCTCGGTGTCGAAAATGGATATCACGAGCCGTCAGGGGGAGGAGCTTTCCGGTCACCGGCTCAAGACGGCCGGGGGCAGACTGATATCGATTGAAGAGGTGGGTTGTCCTACCGGCACCCACGTGGTGGTGAGAGAGCTCTTCTACAATTTGCCCGCCAGGAAGAAGTTCATGCGAACTCCCGGAACGGAAATGGATCACATTACCGACACGTTCTGCCGCTGGGCACTGCCCCATGCTGAAATCGATTTCCGGCTCGAAAACAAGGACCGGTCACTCCTCCATTTTCCTGCCACCGAAAACCAGAGATACCGGCTGGCTGTTCTCTTGGGAAGACGTGTGGCTGATGCGCTGCTGGAGGCTGATGAAAAGAGCGATGGGCTCGAAATACGCGCCTATGTGGCGCCATGGGAATTTTCCCGTAAAAGGGGGGATCGTATATTCTTCTACATTAACGGTCGGAATATACGCGACAGGTATCTGACCCGGGCTATTCTCGAGGGTTACGGACAGAGGTTGATGAAGGGACAATATCCGCAGATCGCTGTCTTCATGAACATCGATCCCTCACAAATTGATGTGAACGTCCATCCCACCAAGCAGGAAGTCAGGTTCCACAACGTCCGACTCGTTTTTCAGGCGATCGTGAGGATGATCGAAAGGTGCCTGAGCAGTTCTTTTCGGGATTTTCTCCATAAGGAATTCCAGGAGAGTGACCTTCCGCCATTGCCTCTTTCTGCAGCTGAGCCATCGCAAAGACCCTTTTTGAGTCCCGTGCCTGCTCCGACTGAAACCCCGGAGAGCGAACCGCGCATCTCAAAGGACACTCCCAGGATAATCGGAAACCTAGGAAATACCTACATTCTCTGCCAGGCCAGAGATGGCCTGCTCATGGTGGATCAACACGCCGCCCATGAGAGAATTGTCTATGAAACGCTGAAGAGAGGATTGGGAAAGGACAGGCTCCAGATCCAGAACCTGTTGATTCCAAAGGAACTCGAGTTTTCATTGAAAGAGACAGAAGTTCTCAAGAACGGCAGTGAACTGCTGTCACGTTTCGGAATTGAGCTCGAGCACTTCGGGGGGAATACGTTTTTGCTCAGAGCGATACCGATCCTGCTCGAGCAGGTGGTCTGGGAAGATTTCCTTTCTGAAATCGTCCCGGAAATCCGAAAGGGCGATCTGGAGGGCAACAGGACCATCGATGAAATACTGTCGGTCATGGCCTGTCATGGCGCCGTGCGTGCCGGACATACGCTTACGACGGAAGAGATGTCACACCTGTTGTCGCAGCTCCTGGAGATGGATCTTCCTTCCAATTGCCCCCACGGGAGGCCTATCATCCGGTATCTTCACTACCAGGAAATTGAAAAGATGTTCAAGCGATCCGTTTAAGGGCGTACCGGAAAAGGATGAAGCCCCTACCAAAGATAGTTGTTATTGCCGGTCCCACCGCCAGCGGAAAGACGCGCCTCTCGGTAGAACTTGCGAAGGCCATCAACGCCGAGATCATCAACGCCGATTCCATGCAGGTCTACCGCTGGATGGACATAGGGACCGCAAAGCCCACCGAGGCGGAACGAAAGGGTATCCCGCACCATCTCATTGATATAGTGGACCCGGACGAACCTTTCAATGCCGCGCGCTTCCGTTCCCTGGCCCAATCGGTTGCAACGCAGGTGATGGGCCGCGGGAAACTATGTCTGGTGGTGGGGGGCACTGGGCTTTACATAAAAAGTTTCCTGCAAGGCCTCTTTGAATGCCCTCCGGGGAGCCGGAAATTGCGCCAATCACTCCATCTTGAATGGGAGTCGGGTGGGGGGGGCGGCCTCTACAAGAAACTGGAGGTTCTCGATCCGGAGACGGCAGGAAAAATCCATCCCCATGACAGGGTGCGTATTCTGCGGGCTCTCGAGATTTTCGAACTGACCGGAAGGCGGCCCTCGGAACTGGTCAAGGAACACCGTTTTGGGGAAAAATCTTTTGATTCCCTGAAATTCTGTCTCCATGTGGAAAGAAAACGGTTGGCTCAGCGCATCGACGAACGTTCCGTCGAAATGGTGGACCGGGGGCTCGTCACCGAGACCGAAGAACTCCTGAGGAAAGGATACAGCACCGAACTGAAGCCCATGGAAGCCATAGGTTACCGTCAGGCGGTCCAATATCTCAATGGTGAATGTACCCTTGACCAGGCCCTGGGCAGCCTTCAAAAAAACACAAGACGGTATGCCAAGAGGCAGCTCACGTGGTTTCGCAAGGACCCTGAATACATCTGGGTTGATCCAGGGGATTTCGACGCGTTTGTTGAACGTATACAGGCATTCACGGCCTGAACTAATGAGGGTCGGAATAATATCAATCCTTGATTCTTGTGATAACTGTATGATAATGGTGGGGAAAAATCAGAAGAATACCCTAGCGGAGCCGGCGGCGGCACCGCAGTTAGACATCACGGCCTGAAGGCGTGCCGAACGTCTTGACAATTCTTTGGAAAGGCATTGACTGGGGCGGATATACAGGCACGACTCGATCAGGCTCAGGGCACCATGATGAGAATGAGACAGAGCTGTTTTACTGCCGGGGAGACAACATGATGGAAAGGAAAGGAACCGAATTGTTTTTCCCCATACTCCTGGCATGCTCCTTATATTTCCTGGCCTTTGGCGGATGTGCTCCCGGTCATACGAGAACGGAGACACTTCTGGACACGCCCGAGCACCACGCGAACACCGGTTTCAGACTCCTCGACAGGGACCGTGTCGAGGATGCGGA
>CAYUCJ010000184.1:0-6827 GCA_964443285.1 uncultured Desulfobacteraceae bacterium
CCGAGTGAGGCCACGCATACTTTGCGACCAGGCTTGGTCTGCAGATGTGGTTTCCCGAAGTTTTTGAGAAATACAGAGTCGTTTCCGTCCACGATCTCCTGAAGGAATATATTGAAACGGGCAGGATTAAGGTCGACAATTCCATTCACACGGAGCTGACCACCGTCCATGACCCGTGTAATTACGGCAGGAAGAGCCAGAAGGCGTTCGGACATGCCTATTTTGAGGAGCCCCGTTGGATCACCCAGCAGTGCTGTGAAAACTATGTGGAGATGGAACCCAACCGCATGAACAATTTCTGCTGCGGGGCGGGCGGCGGGGCGTGGGCCATGCCCTATGATGCGGAAAGGATCTATTACGGCCGCGTCAAGGCCCAACAGATCAAAGATACGGGCGCAAAGATGGTTGTCGCCCCTTGCCATAACTGTCGCGACCAGATTATGAAGGGGTTGACCAAAGAATACGGGCTGGATATCGAGACAAAGTACCTCTGGGAACTGGTGGCCGATTCCCTCATCGTGGAACCCTGGAGTGAAGAGGAGATCAAAAAGGCCAACGAACTCCGCGACGCCCAGTACGAGCGCGACGAAGTTGACCTGGATCAGGAATGGTAGAATAATTCTTTAAATTGAATGAGATTTTGGAGAAGGCCCCGTTCAGACAGATGAACGGGGCCTTCTGTGTTAGGGCATGAGATTGGCGCTTTCACCGGGGGTGTCCATTTCAAAAGCCTTGAAGTCCTCCTTGAGACCCGGCGCTCCCATCTCCGGTCTCATTTTCCTGTACTTGAACAGATGTAAATTGCAGAAACATTGTTGATTTGATGGCGGCAAAATAGTTTGACAAAAGTGAACAGCGGCGTTATGGACTACAGGTGCCAAAAAAAAGGGGACATCCATGACCGACAGAAAGATCTCCGAGGATATCAAGGCCCTCAACCTGGGCAGCCAGATCAAGAAATTGCGCCTGAAACGCGGTTTGACACTCCAAAATATGGCCGATCTCACCGGGTTATCCAAGCCGCTTCTCTCACAGATAGAAAACGATGTGACACTGCCCCCTATAGCGACCCTACTCAAAATCTCCAAGGCCTTGGGAACAAGGCTGGGAGATTTTTTCCAGGAGACGGAACCACCCCTCGAACGCATCGTACTCGTCCGACAGGAGGAACGGAGGGAGATCATGCAACGATTTCCCGAAGGGCCTGAGAAGGTGGGATACCGTTATGAATCCCTGGCCTACCCCATGAGGGAAAAACGCATGGAACCCTTTATCGTGGAAATCGAACCCAAGGAAGACGGCAGGGCGCCGGTCTATCAACACACCGGAGAGGAATTCCTCTTCGTCCTGGAGGGGGAGCTGGAATTCAGGGGGGGCGATCGGGTCATTGTCATGAAGCCGGGTGACAGCCTTTATTTCGATTCCCAAGTACCTCATGCCCTCAGGGGCTTGGGGGGTAAAAAGGTCAGGGTGATGGCGATCATTTATATGCCGGAATGAATCTTCACCAAACCGGGAAAAGGGGGGAGCATGGAAGAACTGGGATCTCACCGAAGGGGAGGGCAGGAGCGTGTCGATCGCAGGTGAGACGAAAGGTTCAAGATGGCCGACATGGCCTTTGTGACCTGACCTGTTACTTATCCCTTGACCCTGACGATATTTTTGAATATGGTTCATTCTTTTGACACATCAGCCGACATTGATGGCTTCGTAAGAAGTCATCAACGTGCCCATGGACGGGCACGCAAATCAATGGAGTGTACCGCAAACCGTTGATTTGTAAGGAAACCGAAAATCACATTTTTTGGTTTCCTTTAGTAGAAAGTCCACGGACGGACTTTTTACGATTACATCAACATTAAAGCTTCGTAAAACCGACAGAACCATTTACAGGACTCAAAAATGGAATTCCTGAAGAGATTTTCTCAGTGGGTGGACGCGATGAATGAGTGGATCGGCCACATGGTCTCATGGGTGACCCTCGCTCTGGTCCTGGTGGTCTTCGTCGATGTGGTCATGCGTTACCTGTTCAACACCAGCTTCGTATTTACCCAGGAGCTGGAATGGTGGGTCTTCGGCTTTATCTTCCTCATAGGCGCGGGTTACACCCTCTTGCACGAGGGGCATGTCCGGGTGGACATCTTCTATCAGAAGGCCAGCCCAAAGGTCCGGGCCTGGATCAATCTCATCGGGGTGATCGGTTTTCTGATCCCGGGGTGCCTCATGCTGATTGTGACCTCCTGGAATTTTACTTTGAACGCCTGGTCGGTCATGGAGGGTTCTCCCGACCCAGGTGGCATTCCCTTCCGTTTTATCATCAAGGGTGCCATCCCGGTGGGTTTTACCCTGGTGCTGCTTCAAGGTCTTTCCCTGGGAATTCACAGCCTGTTCCAGATCATGGGTCGAGAGAAAGTAGAGGAACCTGAAGACTGATGGAATTCTTACCCGCCTGGATGTTCCTGGCCCTCACCATCCTGCTGCTCGCAGGCTTTCCTGTTGCGTTTACCCTTCTCGGCACGGCCCTGGCCTTTGGCCTGATTGGATTCGGGTGGTCCTTTTTCAACCTCCTTCCTCTGCGAATCTGGGGACGGATGACCAACGTCACCCTTCTCGCCGTTCCCCTTTTCGTGTTTATGGGGGTGATGCTGGAACGGTCCGGCCTCGCCGAAGAACTGCTGGACACCATGGCCCTCCTCTTTGGACGGCTGAAGGGGGGATTGGCTATTTCCGTGGTGGTGGTCGGGGCCCTCCTCGGGGCCTCCACCGGAATCGTCGGCGCTACCGTCGTGACCATGGGGCTGCTGGCCGTCCCCACCATGTTGAGACGCGGGTATCAGAAGGAGATGGCCTGCGGGACCGTCTCCGCATCCGGCACCCTTGGACAGATTATCCCGCCCAGTATCGTACTGGTGCTCATCGGCGACATTGTCGGTGTGTCGGTGGGAGACCTCTTCATGGGAGCGGTCCTGCCGGGCTTGCTCCTGGTGGTCCTCTACATCATCTATATCCTCATCGCGGGCTACCTGCGGCCGGGTGTCGCCCCGGCCATTCCCAGGGAAGAACTGGATGCCATATCGGGTCGTGAAATGGCTCTTCGCGTGGGCAAGGCCCTTGTCCCGCCCCTCTTTCTCATGGTGGCGGTGCTCGGCTCCATCTTCGCAGGGATCGCATCGCCCACGGAGGCGGCGGCAGTGGGGGCCGTGGGTGCAACCCTACTGACCGTTGCAAACCGAAAGTTCAGTGTGAAGATTCTCAAGGAGGTCATGATCAGCACCGTCAACCTGACCTGCATGGTCTTCATTATCCTCTGCGGTGCTGCGGCTTTCGGCCTGGTCTTCCGGGGGCTGGGCGGCGATCACCTGGTGAGGGGATTCCTGGGCGGGCTGGCGGAGAAGTACAGCCACGGTATGGTCCTTTTCATCGTCATGGCCGTGATCTTCATTATTGGCTTCTTCCTGGACTTTATAGAAATCACCTTTATTCACGTGCCCGTTCTTGCGCCCATCATGCTCGAGTTCGGTTATGACCCAATCTGGTTTTGTATTCTTCTGGCCGTCAATCTCCAGACCTCGTTCATGACACCGCCTTTCGGGTTCTCACTCTTCTACCTGAAGGCGGTGACACCTCCGGAGATCAGCACGGGGGATATCTATCGCGGGATCATCCCGTTTGTGGCATTTCAGCTGGTGGGTTTGCTTATCGTGGTCTACTACCCGGCCCTGGCCACATGGCTGCCTCACGTGGTCTTTGCAGGAAGGTAAGGGTTTGTGTTTTTAAAATAGAAGCACACTTGATCGATGGGCCACTTTGTGGTAGCCTTGTCCGAAAATCCCTGCTTGATCAGGGTCAGAAGCCTGAATACTGGTTTCTCATCCTGGAGCGGATGTCCCGCTCCGGTCACTTAATCCCACTACAGGAGGTTTGTTATGAAGAGACGTGATTTCTTGAAAAAGGCCGGTATTGGAGCGGCAGCGGCAGCGGCAGTCACTACCATCGGAGCCCCCGCGGTTATCGCCCAGAAGAAGTATAAGTGGAAGATGGTCACCACCTGGCCGCCAAAGCTGCCGGTCCTCCAAACAGGAGCCGAACGACTGGCCAAGCGTATTGATGCGTTGTCCGACGGCAGGCTCCAGATTGATGTCTATGCAGGCGGCGAATTGATTCCACCATTAGGAACCTTTGATGCGGTTTCAAAAGGGACGGTGCAGGCCGGCAGCGGGGCCGCCTACTACTGGGCGGGCAAGGAGCCCGCCACCCAGTGGTTTGCGGCCGTACCCTTCGGCATGAACGCCCAGGGTATGTCCGCGTGGTTTCACGGCGGCAACGGGCTGAAGCTGTGGGAAGAGACCTATGCGCCCTTCGGGGTGTTGCCCAGACCAGGTGGGTCCACCGGCGTCCAGATGGGCGGGTGGTTCAACAAGAAGATCAACACCATCGATGATTTCAAGGGACTCAAGATGCGCATCCCGGGCCTAGGCGGCAAGGTCGTTGCCAAGGCCGGCGGTACCGTGGTCCTGACCGCCGGCGGCGAGATCTTTACCAACCTGGAGCGCGGGGTGATCGATGCAACCGAGTGGGTAGGGCCCCTGCATGACCTGAGAATGGGTTTCTACGAGGCCGCCAAGTATTACTACTATCCCGGGTGGCACGAACCGGGGACCTACCTGGAGTTCATGTTCAACAAGAAGGCCTATGACTCCCTTCCCAAGGACCTCCAGCAGATTGTTGACTCAGCCTGCATGGATAACGAACAGTGGACCCTTGCTCAATTCGACTCCCAGAACGGTGCGGCACTCCAGACATTGATCAACAAGCACCATGTGCAGCTGATCAGATTCCCCGATGCGGTCCTTAGTGATCTTAGCAAACTGGCGGACGAAGTGGTTGCGGCCGAAGCGGCCAAGACTCCGATCGCGACAAAGGTGAACGCGGATTTCCAGAAATTTCAGAAGGTGGTGGGCACCTGGGGTGCGATTTCGGAGCGTGCTTACTATGACACGATCCAGAAAAACTACTCATTGAAGTGAAGATGACTTCGTAGGATGGCCTTATGAAAGCGCCGGCAGGAGCCCGTTGGCCCTGCCGGCGCTTTTTTTCGGCACGCCTTTCGCAAACGGCCGCTGGGTTCAGAAGTGATGGTGGATCAGGGACATACAAACTCGTTGACAACCGCCTTTATCAGAAGATATACAGGAATCCTCATTCCTTACAAATGGAGGCAGAAAAATGGTACCTGAAATCAAAAGGATACTCTACGCAACGGACCTGTCCGACAATGCCCGGTATGCCTTCGGCTACGCCGCCAGTATTGCCAATCGCTACGGGGCCGGTGTGGTCATCCTCCACGTCTTGGAAGAACTATCCCCCAGTGCAAAGGGAATGGTCACGGGTATCGTCGGATCGGAGCGTTGGGAGGAGATGCGGAAAGAAAAGCAGGACAAGGTCATCCAGACGATCAGGAAGCGGCTGGAAGATTTCTGTGAAGAAGTCAGTGAAGAACTCCCATCCTGCCCTTTTATTGTGGACGACGTCTTGGTAGAAGTGGGCAACCCGGTGGAAACCATATTGAAGAAACTGAAAGAGACCGATTCCGACCTGGTCCTTATGGGCTCCAGGGGTCAGGGCCTCCTGGCGGGCGCGGTACTTGGAAGTACCTCAAGGAGAGTACTGCGGCGGTGCAAAAAGCCCGTGATGATCGTGCGACTCCCGGAAAACAAGAAATAAACACTGGAAGAAGTTCAGCGCGTTGACCCGATCAGCCTGAGGAGTTTCAGACCGGTGGCCGGATCCTCAACACGACGTGCGTCGAGCCCCGTCAGTTCAATGATCGTGACCTCCTGGATCAGGTACACGGACCCACCGCCCCTGGCGCATCCCACGAAGGTTTCATCCCCACGCCCCACTCCCACATGGAGGTGGATCCGGGGCTGTTCCTCATCCCAGAAAAGGGTCCCGAAGCCGAAGACTTCCCTTGCATCATCGAACTCTCTGTAGATGGGCTCCAGTTCCCCGTGGGGATCCTGGGGACCGGTGACAAGCTTGCCGCGCCGCATACCTCCGACACAAAAGACAGCCGCCGACCGGATGCCCTCCCTGGTCGCTAGACCCTCCAGGCTAGGGTAGACCTCCTCCCCTTCCTCCAGTGTAACCTGGAAGACCCGTCCTATTTGGCCTTGAACATATTCCATATGGGAATACCTCTTTAATTAAACTCAGAAATCCACGTCCTCCGGGCGTGGTCAGAGACAATTGGCTTTGCCTATTGTCTGCTCAATGTAGAGAAGCAGTTAATTGTATTAACGTTTTTGCTGGTCAGTTACGTTGTGAAATAGTCGAACTTAAGGTTCTGAAAGATCACATGCATCTTATAACCGATATACCATTTCAGGTTCGGTTCCACTTCGTTGTTCATAGGCTGCCGCCTGCAGCATAAGTCGGCTTTCTGCAAAATCGTCATGTTCATATTCTATTTCTTGACATAAAAAGGCGGAAAGGGCAAGTTTTACTAACGCCAGATAAAAAGGAGAGAAATATGAACTGTGGGAAACTGTCGTCTGCCATAATTGTAATGTCTCTTATGGGCCTTTTGGCCGGGCCTCCTGTGATATTTGCGGAGGAACCTCTAAAAGTAGGAGAGATCAATACCTACAGCAAACTTACGAGTTTTACCATCCCTTACCGGAATGGCTGGAAGCTCGCCTTGGATCAAGTGAATCAATCGGGCGGCGTAAACGGGAAACAACTTGAAGTGATTTCCCGGGATGATGCAGGAAAACCCGGCAATGCCGTCAGGATAGCGGAAGAATTGCTCAGCAAGGATAATGTGG
>CAYUCJ010000185.1:0-6820 GCA_964443285.1 uncultured Desulfobacteraceae bacterium
GCTACAGGACCCTGGCAGACGGGGTAGAGATGAAACCGCTGGTCCACGGAGAAAAGACACTGCTCTGTGAATTCCGGCTTGCCAAGGGAAGCGTTCTCCCATTGCATGGACATCCCCATGAACAGACGGGCTATCTTGCTTCCGGTAAGGTGCGTTTTGATATTGAGGGTGACGTCTTTGAGGCTCATTCAGGCGACAGTTGGTCCATTGAGGGCAACCGGGTCCATGCGGCAGAAGTCCTGGAGGACGCTGTTGTGATAGAAGTCTTTTCCCCTGTTCGGACCGAATACCTGCCAACTTCCTGATCCGGATCGGCCGGAAATGTTTTAAGCAATTACGCCTCTTGACCGATAGAGTAAGAGATCGGTGAGCCGGGACCAATGGCAATCGAGCCGCGGGCCCGACGAAGCAGGTATCAGGAGGTTTACGGAGGAGTCATCTTCCGGTGATTGGCTTAAAATGTTCCGGGGCGGTCCTTCCCCACCCCTTGACGGGCCTGGTTCGGTCCCAGATCCTTTCTCTGAAAGCCTTCCTGAAGAAGTTCTTTTTATTTTTCGTACACTGAAACAGCAACGAAGCGGGAGGCTGCTCATGGCCAGGGCAAACTGTGAATTCAAGGGATCAGGCGGACAGTATTTCGGCACCGTTTTCATCCACCTGTTCTTATTGGGAATTATAACCTTTGGTATCTATTCCGCCTGGGCGTGGGTCAGGCTCATGAAATTGAAGGCCACGCACACGCTTATAGACGGAAAAGAAGTTTCCTTTCAGGGGAAGGGGGGCGAGCTTTTCGGACTGGTTTTGATCCAGGGGCTCCTGACCCTCTTGACTTTTGGCTTTTACGGGCCGTGGGCCTTCTGCAGATATTTTGACTGGCGGGCCCAGAACACGGTTGTGGAAGGGACGCCTTCCCAGTTTACGGGAACCGGCGGATCTCTCTTTTTTCTCTATCTGGTTCACCTCGTCCTTTTGCCCCTAATTACCCTCGGTCTTTACTATTTCTGGGGTCTCTACAGGCTCTATGCCTGGAAAGAAGAGCACACGAAGTACGGCGGAGAGGAGACATCTTTCGGAGCGAGTCTGGGAACATTCATCAAGGTTGCCCTTATCAGCTGGATCCTGAACGCATTTACCCTGAACCTCTTCACGCCCTGGTCCCTTTGCATGCTCTACAGGTGGCAGATTGAAGGGCTGGCTGTGGGAGACTCGGACAAGATTGAGCATTTTCCACCTGTGAAAACCAACATGGCTGCCGTCGTTATTTTGGTTGTTATTGGCTTCTTTATTCTCTTTCTCGCATTTTTCCTGGCAAAGAAAGCAGTCAATACAAGTCTGAGCGAGGCCCGGCATCTGGCACAGTTCAAGCAAATGCAGGCCCGGACCCTGCAAAAAAGAATGGGCGTGAAAATAGCCCAAGAAAAGAAGGCAGAACCGCTGTTTCCGCAATCGCAGAACGGGGCGGACGAAGGAACGGAAAAACAAGGGGCCCTTGGGATTCTCCGAAGAGGAGTCACAGATTTCACAGGGGCCCAACAACGGGTCCAAGCCAGCATCAAAGAGAACCCGGGGAACGCCGAGGCGCATTATGATCTGGCATGGCTGTACGGATCTCGCCTGGAACTTGAAGAGGCCGTCAGGGAATACAGCAAGACCATCCAAATGAACAACCGGTTCTCAGACGCCTACTACAACCGTGGGCTCGTTTATGCAGCCATGGGGAAATTCACGAAAGCCGTTGAAGACTTCAGCTCGACGATCAGGCTGAATCCCGCGGCGGCTGACGGGTACTGCAACAGGGGAAATGTCTATTTTTCTCTCAACAAGGTTGACTTGGCCATTCTGGATTACACCAAAGGTATCCGCTTGAATCCTGGAGATGGAGACATGTACTACAACCGCGGCAGGGCCTATATTGCGGCCGGTCGGAAGGCCAAGGCCGTGGCAGACCTGACAACGGCGGTTTCTCTGGGCAACACGGAAGCTGCTGAGTACCTGAAAACCATTTCGTGAGAAGGATCAGGGAGCCACTCGACCTCTCGACTTCATGGTTTTTCGGATTTTGTTGAGAAGCTCCGGGTTGGCTTGAGCCAGTTCCATTGCCTTTTGGAAATGGAACCGGGCTTTTTGGAGTTCCCCAAGGGTCTTGAAATAGCGACCAAAGTTGTAGTGAGCCAGGGCCAACCTGTTTTGTCTTCCGTAAGAGATCCCCAGGTGATAGTAGATCTCATTCCTTCCCGGGTCTAAAGAAGCCAGCCTGTTCAAGAGAGTTATGGCCTGCTGATAGTCCTCCAGGTTTTCATAGGATAAGGCCAAAAGGAAGAGGGACGTGGTGTCCTCCTTTTCCAGGGCGAGGGCCTTGTGGAGGAGTCCGATGGCCTCCCTCTCTTTTCCCATCAGCTGATAGGTCTTTCCGAGGGTTCGCAGGATCAAAACGGAATCGGGCCTCTTTTCCAGAGCCTTCTGGAGGTGTGAAAGGGCTTCGTCAAATTCAGATTGGGCACCATAAACCAACCCGAGACCCAGATGGGCCGTGGGGGAATCCGGCGCCTTTTTGAGTTCTTCCAGAAATCGTCGCTCCGCGTCGCCGGGATCCATGCTGACGGCCATAACAACGGTTTTGAAAAAGGGAAAGAGGGCCCTGAATCGGTCGGCCTCCTTTTTGCCGGGCTTTGCCGAATAATGCTTCGCCATACTGTCGATGTTGGCCATTCTCTCGGGGCTGGTCGGGTGTGTGAGGAGATAAGGCGGTGTTTTTCCCGGATCCATCCAACTCTCCTGCTCAATTTTTTTCAGGGCACCGATAAGGCCCTGAGGGGAAAACCCACTCTCCGTGCTGTACTTGAACCCCAACTGATCTGCCTGACGCTCGTCCTCACGGCTGAAATGCAGTTGCGCCTGAATCCCGGCGGCCAGAGATCCGGTGATGAGCGCATTTGCGGCAGCTCCCCCCCCGATGAAGACGCCGGCAAGGATACCGGCCAGGGTGGCCAATCCTATTTTCTTGTTTTGCTCGATGCGATGTGAGAGGTGCCTGGCGGCTGAATGTCCGATTTCATGGGCCATGACACCGGCCAGCATGTCGCAGTTATCCATGATGTCAATGAGGCCTGAATAGAAAAAAAGAAGTCCTCCGGGGGCTGAGAAGGCGTTCAGAGAGCTGTCTTTGATGATATAGAAATGGAAGGGGAAGGGTTTTGTCTTCAAATCCCCTGTCAGGTACTGCCCCAGGTCATTGATGAAATCGTTGGCATAATCATTGTCCAGGATTTCGTTGTGCTTTCGAACCTCCGCAAGGAACTTCCGGCCGAGAGCGGTCTCTTCTTCAATGGACAGGGCAAGAGCGCCGGATGGAATGAAAAATATAGACCCAAGAAAAAGAGACAGGGTGGTCAGGAAGACAACGGCACGGATGAGGGGAGATCTGGAGGTCAAAATCCGTCTCCTGTCGGGGCTTCCTCGGCAGGAGAGACCCGAGGCGCCTCGATCCAAAGGCCTTCGAGATCGTAGAATTCCCGTACAGGCTGGTAGAAGATGTGGATGACAAGATCGCCGTAATCCATGAGGACCCAGTGGCCTTCCTGGAACCCCTCAAGACCGTGAGGCCTGAAACCTTCGTCTCTCATTCTTTTGGAAACATGCCGGACGATGGATTGTACCTGCCGGCTCGAACTTCCGCTGGCGATCAGGAAGTAGTCCGTCAACGAACTCAATTTTCCGACCTCGAAAAGGACCGGATCAAGGGCCTTTCTCTCTTCGACAATCCGGAGGCACAATTTCGCCTTATCAAGACTTTCCATGTGAACGGTACAATCCCTTCTCACAAATGTAACTCCTGACGGCTTCAGGTACGAGGAAGGCGATGGATTGGCCTGAGCCTGCCAGCCTGCGTATGTTCGTGGCCGAAATATCGATAAGTGTGGATTTGTAGATCATAACACGATTGCCCGAAGGCATAAGGTAGTCGTCTTCTTCGCCGGTCCGTTGCACGGATTCGTCAAGCCGCAGAATGAAGCCCCTGAGGGAAACGATATCGCACCCCGTCCTTGGTATGAGGACGAAGTGGGCATAATCGAAGAGTTTCCCGTAGTCTTTCCACGTCCGGATATCCAGAAAGGCATCGCTTCCCAGGAGAAAGTAGATGTCGGTGGCTGGCCCGAATTGGGACTTGAGCTGTTTGAGGGTATCGAAAGAATAGGATGGCCCGGACCTCTTCCCTTCAAGATCAAGTACCTCCAGAATGGCGGATGGTTCAACCCCCAGTCTCGCCATGGCCAAACGATGCCGAAAGGGAGTTACCGGTCCGCTTGACTTGTGGGGCGGTGAAGCAGCCGGAATAAGAAAAATTTTTTTCATACCCAGGGCATGGCCGACCTCCTCGGCTGTTCGCAGATGTCCAAAGTGGATGGGGTCAAAAGTCCCGCCCAGGATACCCATTTTCGCCGGTTGAGAAGCCTTCAATTCCTTATTTGCCCTTGGCCGTAGACAATGAATTTCGTAGTGGTCAGCTCTTCCAGACCCATGGGTCCAAAAGCATGAAGCTTGGAGGTGTTGATCCCTATTTCCGCGCCGAGTCCCAACTGGTTACCATCGTTGAAGCGGGTAGAGGCATTGACCAGGACCACGGAAGATGCCACCTCCGCCAGAAATCTCTGGGCGTTTTCATAGTCCTTCGTGACAATGCTTTCGGTGTGATTGGAGCCGTACCGGTCAATATGGTCGAGGGCTTCATCCATTCCGGAAACGACCTTGACGGCAAGGACCAGATCGAGATATTCCTCCGCCCAATCGGTGTCAACAGCCGGCCTTATCCCCGGTACGAGTCGAAGAACCACCGGACATCCCCTTATTTCCACCGAGGCTTCCTGAAATCGGCGGAGCATGGGGGGCAGGAATTCGCCGGCAAGGTTTGCATGCACCAGCAGGGTCTCCATGGCATTGCATACCCCGGGACGCTGCACCTTGGCGTTGAAGCAGATGGCTTCGGCCATGCTTGGGTCAGCAGATTCGTCCACATAGACGTGACAGACCCCTTTGTAATGCTTGAGCACGGGGATGCGGGAGTGGCGGGTCACAAACCGGATGAGGCCCTCGCCACCCCTTGGAATAATAATGTCCACAAGGTCTTCAAGGCCGAGCAATTGGTTGACCGCCTCACGGTCGGTCGTGGGGACCACCTGGATAGCCTTTCCCGGGAGTCCGGCCTCCTCGAGGGCTTCATGCAGCAGCTCGGCCAGGATGAGATTGGAATGAAGGGCCTCAGATCCTCCCTTCAGAATAACGGCATTTCCGGATTTCAGACAAAGGCTGGCCGCGTCAACTGTGACATTGGGTCTTGATTCATAAATAAAACCTATGACTCCAAGAGGAATGCGGACGCGGCCCACGTGCAGTCCGTTGGGTCTTTTCCACATACCCGTCACCGTCCCCACCGGATCAGGCAGGGCGGCGACTTCCCTGAGCCCTTCCACCATCCCCTGAATGACGCCTTCATCAAGGGTGAGGCGATCGATCATGGCAGAAGAGAGCCCTGCGCTTCTCGCCGAAGAGAGATCTTTGGCGTTCTCTCCAATAATGTCCTGACGTCTTTCACGAAGCTTTGCGGCCATCAAATCGAGGGCGGCGTCTTTCTTCGTCCGTTGACATCTTCTCAGTTTTCTTGCAGCATCCTTTGCGTCCTCTCCCATGTGTTGTATCATGACCGCAATAGACATAACCCATTTCCTTCTTTCTCGTCCGTGACGACAAGGTTGTCCCGGTGGACGACCTCATCGTCGTGTTTGAAACCCAGTTCCGACTCTATATCAGACGTCTTAAGCCCTTTTATCTTTCTTATGTCACCGGAGTGGTAATTGACAAGGCCCATGGCAAGCTCAACGCCCTTTTCATTGACGAGCAGAACGGCATTGCCCACACTGAAACGTCCTTCCACGGCCACGATACCCGAAGGCAGCAGGCTTTTCCCCTGCCTTAAAATGGCATTTTCAGCACCCTTGTCAATGACAATAACACCTTTCGGGGATTTGGTGAAGACAATCCAGTGTTTCTTGTGACATAACCGGTCCTCGGACGGCAGGAAAACAGTCCCTTCGGACTTGCCTGCAAAGATGTTCTTCAAAATATCAGGTTTCAGGCCGTTCGCGATGATGGTCGGTACCCCTGCAATGGCGACCCTTTGAGCCGCCCTGACCTTGCTTGCCATGCCACCGGTTCCGAGAAAGCCGGGAATGGCATTGGCGTCCGATATGATTTTCCGGTCGACTTTCTCCACCACTTCAATGAGGGCGGCATCCCTGTGGATACGGGGGTCCCTGTCAAAATATCCATCGATGTTTGTCAGGTTCACGAGAAGCTGGGATTCGGTCATCCCCGTGACCATGGCGCTCAGGTTGTCGTTGTCGCCGAACTTGATTTCATCGACGACCACCGTATCGTTTTCATTGATCACCGGGATAATTTTCCATGACAGGAGTGTCAAGAGGGTGTTGCGGGCGTTCAGGTAGCGGCGTCTGTTCGTCAGGTCGTCCCGGGTGAGGAGAACCTGCGCCACGCGCTGCCCGTAATGTCCAAAGGCCTCCTCGTAGGCCATAATCAGGCGGCTTTGACCGATGGCGGCCACGGCCTGCTGCTGGGAAACGGACTGCGGCCTCTTCTTCAGGCCCATCTTGCGAAGCCCGGCTGCAATGGCCCCTGAAGAGACCAGGATGATTTCGAGGCCGTTTGACCAGAGTTCAAACATCTGTGAAGCCAGGTTTTCGATGACATCGGTGTTCAGGTCATTGCTCGACGTCAGAACCCCGCTCCCGACTTTGACGACGACTCG
>CAYUCJ010000186.1:0-6786 GCA_964443285.1 uncultured Desulfobacteraceae bacterium
CAGGTCCTGGCCGACTTCCACGCCATAAGTCATCTTGTCGTCCAGGGTCTTTCCCTTCACAGGCCTGAATTCAGCCCAGGCGCCCTTGATCATCTTCTCGTCCTTTGGCACCACTCCCTGTGCGATGAAGATGGTGGAAGCGGTCCCGTTTGACACGATGCCGCTCACATGGATTTGCGGGGTCGCCACAACCACTCCATCCTCCACTGTGACGATTTTCATTATCCGCTCGCTTTCCTCCTTCGAGAGCATATATTTTTCCGGATCGAGCTTCCCTTTTTCATTCCATCCGGCCTTGAAAATCGTCAGATTCCCGAGTCCCTCGCCCCGGATCGCCGATACTCTCAGTCCGTAATACATATAGCTGACATACCCGTAAAAGAGGCTGACGGCCGCGAAACCTACGCCGATGGCCAGCAGGGTGACAAGGGAGCGGCGTTTGTTTCTGAGGACGTTGCGAACGGCAAGTTTCATCCACTTGATCATTTTCTCGTCCCTCCTTCGATGATCCGCCCGTCCTCCAGGCCTACCAGGCGTTTGACCCGATCCAGCAACCGTTGATCGTGCGTGGAAAAAATGAAGGTGGTCCTCTCTTGTTCATTTAAATCGCGCATGAGATCAAGGATCATGTGTGCGGTTTTCGAATCCAGGTTGGCGGTCGGTTCATCGGCGATCACCAGTGAGGGATCGGTCACCAGGGCCCGGGCGATGGCCACCCGTTGCTGTTGGCCCCCGGACATCTTAAAGGGACGATTGTGGACCAGATCCGCCAGGCCCACCGCCTCCAGCCTTCGCAGGGCCCTGGTCTTTGCCTCAGCCGAGGAGGCTCCTTTGATCTGGAGGGGCAGCATCACATTTTCGAGGGCCGAGAGGACCGGGACCAGGTTAAAACTCTGGAAGATAAAGCCGATGGATTCATTGCGAAGCTCGCTTCTTTGATTATCCGACAAAGAGCTGACTTCCCGGCCGGCGATCTCCAATGACCCCTCCGTCGGCTCATCAATGGCCCCGATCAGATTGAGCAAGGTGGTCTTGCCCGAACCGGACGGTCCCCAGATGGCTACAAACTCCCCCGTATCAATTTGAAGGTCGATCCCCTGAAGGGCATGGACCACGGCTTCCCCGAGAAAATAGTCTTTCCTGATATTTTGCATTTGAATAAGGGCCATAGAAATCACCTCTCCTTTTCTCCTCTTCTTATGCTTTTGGAGTTCCATTTTAGAGGATCACCCGGGTTATTCAAGGGTTATGAGACCAAAAGGTATATGGCGTGATGAATGGCTTGTAATGGGAGCGAAACGTTCAAAACAGGTAGATTCAGATTCATAATCCAGCATCTTTCCAATACGCGAGACGCAAGCATGAATACCAGCAAGTATTTTTCCCCGCAGCAGGCTGCAGGGTTGTTGAGCGGAATTGTGCCGTAGCCTCAGGCGCAGGCTGGTTATCCCTGCAACAAACTGCAGGGCATTCCGGCGAAGCTGGATCTATTCGTTATCACTCAATGAATAAATTGCAAGAAAAAACACATCAGATCAATCGTGACGCTGCGAACAACAGCAGCGCCGTCACCATAACCGCCAGCACCGGCCGGAAGAGGTATCGGTAGCTGCGCGCCAGGCCCGCTTTGAAATAGTCCTTGGTGACAAGGAAACAGAGATGGACGGGGGAGAGCATCATGCCCATGTACCCGAAGGTGTAGGCCAGGGCGGCCCATGAGAGGTAGGTCAAGAGGTCGGTCGTTGGAAACATGGGGATGATCAAGGGAAAGGAGGTCCCCACAAAACCGATGGCTATGCCTGTAATCAGACCGGAAAGAAAGGGCATGATCAGGACGACCAGGATAATGGGAATCCTGTAGGCCATCAATTCATTTCGAATCTGTATGACCGCTTCACTGTCGTTCATCACACCTTTGAAGACCATGATGGAGGTCACCAGAAACAGCATGGGCAGGATTCCCTTGCCCGTCAAAACCTGATAAACCTTTTTCATCCTGATGCGGTTCACGAAACATACCCACAGGGTAGAAGCCACCAAACCCGGGAGGATGGAGACCGATCCCGGGATGTGGACATGAATCCCCACCATTTTAAGAAGACCCGTCAGGCCGCCGAGGACCAGAATAACCCCCACGACGATCAGAATCGGCATGATCTCCCAAAGGAACCGCCGCATGTCCCTGGTGGAAAAAGCGGTGCCCCCCTTACTCGGTGTCTGCCCGAGGGGTCTCAGAATGAAAAACACGCCGGCAAGAACCGACACCAGGGTCATGGGGATCATGATCGCCATGAACCGCCAGGCCTCCACTTTGAGCAAGGCCACCGAGAGCACAAAGCCAGGGTAAAGCGGCCACCAGTATTCCCAGATGTGACGAAACCAGTAGTTGACCGCGGTCTTTCCTTCCCCGGACATATGGTTTTCGCACAGGGCCGTATCCACCATGGGTGCGGAAAAGAGGGCACCCCCGGGCATGGGGAGAAGACCGATCAAGGCAGGCATCACGGACCCTGCAACCCGAGGGTCTTTTGATAGTCCGTTGAAACTCGTGACGATCCTGTCCAGTTGTCCCGTCTCCTTCATGAGCCGGCTCATGATCAGTATGATCCCCACGATCAGGACCAGGCTGATGGTCTGGGGGTCCACAAGACTCCCTAAACCGCTTTTCAGCAATGCGACGGCTCCCAGCTGCATCCAGATTCCCAGGACCAGCGAGCCGATGAGAAGCGCTATGCCCAATTCAACCTTCAAACGGTTGAGCACAAGGATCAGGCCGAACACGGAGAGTACTTTGATGATTACAGGGATGGTGAGCACCTCCCCCGAACAAGTCCGCCTGAGGCGGACAAGCCGGGAATAAACAAATGTCAAAGCTCAAATGTCAAATGAAATCCAGATGCCTCAATGCCAAAAGATATCCTGCTCACCTGTCTGCTGCCGCCCGCTTATTTCCCAAAGGGACAGACAGGATAGCGGCACACCTCGCAATTGAGGCAGAGCCCGCCGTGGGCCATCTCCGCAAGGTCTTTCCGGGTGATCCGGTCTCCTGCAAGGACCCTGGGGAGTATCAGATCAAAGACCGTGGCCCGGTAGTAGAGCACACAGGCTGGGAGCCCCATGACCGGGACCTCCCCGAAACGCCCGCAGAGGAACATGGCACCGGGAAGGACCGGGCTTCCATAGACCAGGTCTTCCCCACCCGCATCCGAAATGGCCATGCGGCTCACATCATCCGGGTCCACGCTCATTCCCCCGGCCACGAGGATCAGCCCCGCACCTTCAGACAGGAGCGTCTCGATGCCTCTTCTTATCCTGTCCCGATCATCCGGCATGAACACCGGTTCTCTGACAGGGCAGCCGTAGAACTCCAGTTTTTTTCTGAGAATCGGGGCGAATTTGTCTTCGATCCTCCCCGTGTACACCTCGTTTCCGGTAATAACAAGACCCGTTTCAGGCCGGGACATTTCCCGCACTTCAAGTATCCCTCCGGCCTCTTTCGCAACGCGCACGGCCTCATCGAGATCCCGCCGATCAATCACCAGGGGAATGGCCCTCGTGCCGGCGATAATCTCCCCTTCCTTCACCACCACATTGTTGTGGCGGCTTGAACAGGTGACATTGGGGACCATGTTGAATGTTGTCAGCCCGTCCCTGTTCACCTTCAATAGCCCGCGGCGACCTGCCTTCAAGGCGATCTTTCCCTCTGTTGCATCCTCATGGAAGACCACTCCGGGACCCGCAAGGGCGTGCGCCAGTTCTCTGGCCGCGTCATCCTCGTGCACCTCATCAGGGCCCATATCGAGGACGAAAAGGTGCTCCTTTCCAAGACGTCTGAGATGTTCGAGATCCTCCTCCCTGACTACATAGCCCTTTTTGAAAGCCGGTCCCTTGAATTGTCCCGGACGGATTTCCGTAATGTCGTGGGCCAGAACTTTGCCCACCGCTTCGTCCAACGTTATTGTCTTCCCCGATGATTTGAATTTATTGGCCATACGTTCTATTCTCCCATTTTTCTATCCTTTCAGGGAGTCTCCTCCCGGCCCGCCACCCCTTGGTTTTCCCTTTTTTCCAGTCGCACTTTTGCCAATCGGCCTGGGTTGGAATCCAATCCAGGGAAAACGGTGGAAAGGTAGTTGTCGGTCGTTCCTTTCAAGAGATGCTCTTCTTTGGAATGCCACCCTTCCACCAGGACCTCGAACACCTTTCCCAAACATCTCTCCTGGAAGGTCCTTTTCTTTTCCATACCCAGAGCGCGAAGTTCCGCTGCCCGCTTCTTTTTCTCCTGAGAAGAAACCGTGGACAAAAACCTTGCCGCAGCCGTGCCCGACCTTCTGGAGTAGGGAAACACGTGAAGGTAGGAAATGGGCAGTCCCTTCAAGAGGGATATGGTATTTGAATGGGCACGGGGTTCTTCTCCGGGGAAGCCGGCCATCACATCCACGCCGATGGCTGCCAGGGGAATTTTCCTGTGGACCTCTTCCACCAGTCGCTCGAATGTCCGGGTTCCGTATTGCCGGTTCATCTTCTTCAATATGCCGTCGTCACCGCTCTGAAGGGGGGTGTGAAAATGGCGGCAGAGCCATTTCTCTGAGGCCACCATCTCCGTGAGTTCCGCATCAATTTCGTTTGGCTCCAGGGAACTCAACCTCACGCGCAATGGGAGATGCTCCCTCCCCACGGCCCGGAGCAAGGCCTTCAGATCCTTGTCCCCCGATAGATCCACGCCGTATTTGCCCAGGTGAATCCCGGTCAGCACCACCTCACGGTACCCCTCCCCTGCCAGGTGTTCCAGCATCTGCAAGACCTCTTCAGGAGGGAGACTCCGGTAGGGTCCCCGGGAAAAGGGTACAATGCAGTAACTGCAATAGGCCTCGCACCCGTCCTGGATCTTGAGATAGGCCCTGCTCCGGCCGGGAAAACGTTTGATACCCATGGCCTCGAAGGACATGCCGGGAGTGAACGGTTCCAGTTCGGTCTTCAGGCCCCTGGATTGGAGATTTTTCTGAATCAGTTCGGGGAACCTCCCCTTCCCCACGTTTCCTGTTATCAGGTCCAGATCTTCGATCTCTTGAAGTTTGCCGGGAAAGGCCTGTGCGTAACAACCGGTGGCTGCGACATAACCTTGTGGGTTCGCTCTGATCGCCTTTCGCAACTCCTGCCTGGACTGGTGGGCGGCTGCCTGCGTCACGATACAGGTGTTGACGATGCTCACATCGCTCTCTTCAGCGGAGTCCACAGCCACCCAGCCGGCCTCCTGGAGCTCTGACTCCAGATAGGCGGACTCGTACTGGTTCACCTTGCACCCGAGCGTAATAATCCTAAAGGTTTTTTTCATCCGATCTGCAAATCCAACCGCCACCCAGGACCCGGTCCCCTTCATAGCAGACCAGGGCCTGGCCCGGCGCAGCGGCCCATTGAGGTTTATGAAACGTGAAACGCACTTTCCCAGGGGAAGTGATTTCCAGAATTCCCGGAGCCGCTTTGTGTCGGTATCGGATCTGGGCCTCTGCCTTCCCCCCCTGACGGGGCACGTCGCCCATCCATTGGAATTCCTCGGCCTTCACTTCCCTTGAATAGAGCGCTTCCTTCCTGGCTACAACGACTTCATTGGCGCCAGGTCGCAGTTGCTTAACATAATAAGGACGGGAGGATGCGATTCCAAGGCCTTTTCTCTGCCCGATCGTATAGCCATGTGTTCCGAGATGTTTTCCCAGGACCGTGCCTGCCACGTCGATGATAAGGCCCTCGGACTTTACCCCATGTCCCTCCCTCTTCTCTATGAACCGCCGGTAATCATTTCTCGGCAGGAAACAGATCTCCTGGCTCTCCGAGGCTGAACAGGACGGCATCTCCAGTTCATCAGCCTTGAGGCGCACCTGGGATTTGGTCAAATTTCCAAGCGGAAAGACGATTCTTTGAAGGTGTTCCATGGTGAGCCGGTGCAGAAAATAGGACTGGTCCTTTTCGGAATCGCTTCCCCTGAGGAGTCTATTCCCGCGACCATCTCCCGCTTCTTCAAGGCGGGCGTAGTGGCCCGTGGCGATAAAGGGAATATCCAGCCTGTTCGCTACACGTGCCAGATATTCGAACTTGACCCTGGCGTTGCACCTCACACAAGGGTTGGGGGTGAACCCCTCGCAGTAGGCCTCCACAAAAGGCTTTATCACCTGTTCTTCAAAGGCGGATCGGATGTCCACAACCTCCAGGGGGATTTCAATCCGCCCCGAAACCGCCTTGACCGCATCGACCCTTGCTTCCTGCGTTGCCTTATCTCCCGGGAGAAGAAAGTGGACGCCCCTGACGTCCCGCCCTTCCTGCTTGAGAAACCAGGCCGACATGGCGCTGTCTACTCCCCCGCTCAGGGCAACCAGTACTCCGCTGGCTTTATCCGATCTCAAAGGTGTCATTGATCAAAGGCAAAAAACTATTATTGATGTAATCATAAAAAGTCCGTCCTTGGACTTTTTAGTGACGAAAACCGAAAAGTGCGATTTTCGCTTTCCTTACACATCAATGGGTTACTAGACAACCTATTGATGTGCGTGCCCGTCCATGGGCACGATGATGACTTTTTGCGAAGTCATCATTATTAATGGGGGTATGGGAACACAAAATGGAATTGCAAACGGAGGCTAGGACATGAGGGCCCTGTCCAATTTGACCTCCATGGCCCTGGCAGGGCAGGCAGAAACGCACCACTCGCATGCGCTGCATTTCTCCTTTTCGAACAAGACCTCCATATCGGGTCTGCTGATGTGGAGGGCACCGGTAGGGCAAACGGCCGTG
>CAYUCJ010000187.1:0-2449 GCA_964443285.1 uncultured Desulfobacteraceae bacterium
ATGGGGCATGTGCGTAACTATACCATTGGCGACGTGGTGGCCAGATACAAGAAGATGCAGGGCAAGAATGTGCTGCATCCCATGGGATGGGACGCCTTCGGGATGCCGGCCGAGAACGCGGCCATCGAGAACAAGACCCATCCTGCCGAGTGGACCCGCGACAACATAGAGGCCATGAAGGCCCAGCTCCGGAGAATGGGATTCAGTTATGACTGGGACCGGGAACTGGCCACATGCGACCCGGATTACTACAGATGGGAGCAGCTGGTTTTTCTGCAGATGTACGAAAAAGGACTGGCCTACAAAAAACGCACCCATGTCAACTGGTGCGAGAGGTGCCAGAGCGTCCTGGCCAATGAACAGGTGGAAAACGGATGCTGCTGGCGCCACACGGACCAGGAAGTCAGCATCAAGGAAATGGACAGCTGGTTTCTGAAGATCACCGACTACGCCGAGGAGATTCTGGACTATTGCGACAGGCTTCCGGGATGGCCCGAGAAGGTGCTCACCATGCAGCGAAACTGGATCGGGAAGAGTTTCGGGGCCATCATCCGGTTCCCGCTGGTGGACTCGGATAAGGTCGTCGAGGTCTTCACCACCCGTCAGGACACCCTTTATGGCGCAACCTTTCTCTGCTTTGCTCCTGAACATCCCATGGTGAAGGATATGGTGAGAGGCCTTCCCCAGGAAGCGGAAATCCTCGCCTTTATAGACAAGACCTTGAAAATGGACAGCTTTATGCGTACGGCCGATTTCACATCAAAGGAGGGCGTTTTTGCCGGACGCTATTGTCTGAATCCGGCGACTCAGGAGCAGATACCTGTTTATGTGGCCAACTTTGTCCTTGCTGAATATGGAACCGGCGCCATTATGGCCGTCCCGACGCACGATCAGCGTGATTTCGAATTTGCCAGAAAGTATGATCTCCCGCTGAGAGTGGTGATCAATCCTGCGGATCGGGACCTGAGGGAAGCGGACCTGTCCGAGGCCTACACGGGAGAAGGCGTCCTTGTGAACAGCGGCCCCTTCAACGGCCAGCGCAATCTCGAGACCCTCGACCGAATCGCCGAATATCTGGAATCCAAAGGCATGGGACACAAGACCGTCAACTACAGGCTCAGGGACTGGGGGATATCCAGACAGCGGTACTGGGGAGCTCCTATTCCGATCGTCTATTGTGATTCGTGCGGCACCGTCCCTGTAGCCGAAGAAGACCTTCCCGTGGTCCTGCCCCTGGACCTGGATATGCGCTCCAACGGCGGGTCCCCCCTGCCGTTTGAAGCCTCCTTCTTTCGCACCGAATGTCCAAAGTGCGGGCGCGAAGCAAGAAGAGAAACGGACACCATGGACACCTTTGTCGAGTCTTCCTGGTATTTTGACAGGTATGCCTGCCCGGATTATGCGGAAGGACCTCTGGATGAAAAGCGGGTCGACTACTGGATGCCTGTGGACCAATACATCGGCGGGATCGAGCATGCCATTCTGCATCTCCTATACTCCCGGTTTTACACGCGTGTCCTGAGAGACATGGGTTACTTGAAGGTTACGGAACCCTTTGCAAACCTGTTGACCCAGGGGATGGTCTGCAAGGAAACCCAGGAATGCACTGAACACGGGTTCCTCTATCCCTATGAAGTGGAAGAGGGGCGCTGCAAACGGTGTGACGCCCCGATCGTCACGGGTAAAACAGTCAAGATGTCAAAATCCAAGAAAAACGTGGTGGATCCCCAGACCCTGATCGATGGGTACGGGGCGGATACCGTGCGTATGTTTTGCCTCTTTGCTTCACCGCCCGAAAAAGACCTGGAGTGGAGTGACCAGGGCGTGGAAGGGGCTTACCGGTTTTTGAATCGGGTGTGGCGCCTCATCGTGGACCACCTGAAAGACATTCAGGCGGCCGAGAAGTTCGTGACGGGAGATGAACTGGCCGAGGACCTGAGGTCCATCCACAGAAAAACGCACCAGACCATCAGAAAAGTCACCAACGATATAGAAGATCGTTTTCATTTCAACACAGCCATTTCCGCGGTCATGGAACTGGTCAACGAGATCTATCAGTTCCTGGCCAGCCGGCAGAAAGACATGGATGGTCTCGCCTGGTCAGCGGTGAGGGAGGGCATCGAATCCGTGGTTGTGCTCCTTTCCCCGGTTGTCCCCCATATAACCGAAGAGTTGTGGCAACGTCTGGGGCATGAAGAGAGCATCCTGAAGACTCCGTGGCCGGATTTCATAGAAGATGCCCTGAAGGTTGAAAGCCAGATAGTGGTCCTGCAGGTGAATGGGAAGGTAAGGAACAGGATTGAAGTCCCTGTCACCATCGGGGGGCCGGAACTGGAAAAAATGGCCCTGGCCGATGACAGGGTCCGGCAGTTCATTGATGGGAAACCTGTCAAACGGGTGATCGTTGTCAGGAACAAACTGGTGAACGTGGTCGTGTGAAAAAGGGAGA
>CAYUCJ010000187.1:2549-6780 GCA_964443285.1 uncultured Desulfobacteraceae bacterium
CTGGGATTTGAAGGGGAATTCACGAAGATCATTCGCGAGGAGTTCATTTCCCATTCCAGCCTTGAACTGGTGTCCAGGGACAAAGCCGATGCGATTCTGATGGCAAGCGTCAGCCGGATCAACACCAGGGCCATCGGTTATGATATCACCCGGAACACCTTCCAGGACCACACAATAAATTACCAGGTGACAAATAAACGGCGTATATGGGTCAGGGTGGATGCCCGTTTGATAGACAGGAAATCGGGTGCGCTCGTCTGGCAGGAAAAGGACATCAGGGAACAGGCGGATTTTGTGGTCAGTCAAAACCCCCTCGAGACGAGATACAACCGGCAGTTGGCCGTCAGAAGCATGGCGAGGAACGT
Organism: uncultured Desulfobacteraceae bacterium; assembly: GCA_964443285.1. Lineage (GTDB taxonomy): Bacteria > Desulfobacterota > DSM-4660 > Desulfatiglandales > Desulfatiglandaceae > CAYUCJ01. Next base: position 2,915 of record CAYUCJ010000187.1, read on the forward strand.
TGCCAGTCGCCTTTTTGCCTTGACCATGGAAAGATTCTGATGGCAGGAGATCTCCAGCCTGAGGCCGCCCTTCAACAATTGAAAAAGGGCAACCCCCTTCCAGTTTACCTTTTCCACGGTCCCAACCAATTCATGCTGGAAAGGATGCTTTCGCGATTTCGCGAGACGTGTGTGCCGGAAGGTGGTCGGGATCTCAACACGCAGATATTCTACGGAGGTGAAACGGAGAGTTCAGGGATAATGGACTCTGCCAGATCGCTGCCGTTCATGTCGACCTGCCGGCTGATCGTTGTTCGAAGAACCGAAGGGTTTTTGACTGCGGCCCTGGAGTCTTTTCTTCCCTACTTCGACAACCCCTCTCCCACGACCTGTCTCATATTTGTTTCAGGAAAAGCGGACTTTAAGAGAAAGTTTTACAAGAAACTGAGGGCAATGGGCGGGAGTGTAGCCTTCAACAAGCTGAACGACTGGGAGATTATCCCCTGGCTGAGACGAATGGGAGGCGATTTGGGCTTAGAGATGGACGGGGAGGCTTGCGCATTCCTGGTACAGATGGTGGGCAACCGGCTTCAGGACCTCCACACGGAACTGGAAAAGCTCTCCCTGCGGCACGGAAAGGGCCGAGTGGGCATAGAGGAAGTGAAGGCTTCGGCCATTTTCAGCCGGGTTTACACGGTCTTCGAATTGATGGACGAACTGTCTTTCAAACGCGTTGAAAAGGCCCTCGTGGTGCTGCAACGTTTTCTGGAAGAGGAGGACAGGGGCGGCCCTTTGAAAATCCTCGGGATGATCAACAGGCAGATCAAGCTGATCAGCCTGACCAAAAAGGTCTTTGAAGAAGGGGGAACGGTCCGGGATGTGCCCAGGAAAGTCGGCCTGCCAGGGTTCCTGGGCAAGAAACTGAGCGACCAGGCGGGCAGATGGCACTTTGACGAACTCGAGGCTGCCCTGGGTCACCTTTACAGGGCGGACGGCCTGTTAAAAAAAGGGGCAGCCGAGCGGAGTGTCCTTGAAAATCTGGTGATGGCTTTATGCCTTTAGAACCCTATCAGGACACTTCAAGCTGATTGATTTTGCGGGCAAGGCGGGAGACCTTTCGAGCGGCTTTGTTCTTGTGAAAAATCCCCTTGGAAGCGGCTTTTTGAATGAGAGAGACCGCATCCGTGAAATCGGTTTTGGCCTCTTCCGGGGAATTCTGGGCCACTGCACCCTCGACACTCTTGAAAACGTTCTTGACTCGTGTTTTGTAGCCTTTGTTTCTGAGTCTTTTTATTTCGCTCTGTTTGGCCCTTTTGAGGGCCGATTTGTGGTTTGCCAACGCTGAACCTCCGAAAATTGTTTTAAAAAATTAATTAACCAATATTTCAAGAATCTGTCAAGATATTTGTTTGGATCGTGCAATGAATCCATCTGAAGGTGCCAAAGTGGCGAGGGCCGCCGGAGTGGTGGGGTTTTTCACCTTTCTGAGCCGTATCCTGGGACTTGTGCGCGACATGGTGGTGGCCGGGCTTTTTGGCTCGGGAATGGCGGCGGATGCCTTTTTTGTGGCGTTTAGGATCCCCAATCTCCTCAGGCGTCTCTTTGCCGAGGGTTCCTTGACCATCGCTTTTATTCCCGTTTTCACGGAATACCTGACCCGCAAAGGCGAGAAAGATGCCTTTGAGATGGCAAGGGTTGTTCTGACCCTCCTTTCCCTTGCGCTCGTTGTCGTGACCCTGCTGGGCATTTTTCTGGCCCCGTGGATCGTGAGGATTCAAGCCTTCGGGTTCGGGGGCGCGGGTTTGAAATACGACCTCACGGTGTGGCTTACCCGGATCACTTTCCCCTATATTTTCTTTATCAGCCTGGTCGCTTTCTTTATGGGCGTGTTGAATTCCCTGAAACACTTTGCCGCGCCTGCGGCTGCACCGATCTTTCTGAACATCGGCATCATCGGGGGGGCTTTTCTCATTTCTCCCCACTTGGGGGAACCCATTGTGGGTGTTGCCATTGGCGTTTTTATCGGGGGGGTGCTCCAGGTGGCGCTCCAAGTCCCTGCTGTGCTGAAGTCGGGGTTGAGATTAACGCCTCGGTGGTTTCCAGGTCACCCGGCGGTGAAGCGGATCGGAAGGCTCATGCTTCCGGCGGTGTTCGGGTCGGCAGTCTACCAGTTCAACCAGTTTATGGGCACGCTCCTCGCCACCTTTTTACCCGAGGGGAGCGTTTCCTGGCTCTACTACGCTGACCGGGTCGTGCAGTTTCCGCTTGGCGTATTTGCCATAGCCATCAGCACAGCGGCCCTTCCTTCCCTGTCAGGTCACGCAGCCCGGAAGGACCTTCAGGAGTTCAACGGGACGCTGTCCCACGCCCTTCGCCTGGTCTTTTTCATCACGCTGCCCGCCATGGCAGGGCTTATCGTTCTTGGAAAGCCCATTGTTTACATCCTTTTTCAACGGGGCGCCTTCACGCACCAGTCCACGGTGATGACCTGCCAGGCACTTTTCTATTACACGCTGGGGCTCTGGGCTTTTTCCGGTATCAGGATCCTGGTTTCCGCCTTTTATGCGCTTCAGGATACGAAGACACCCGTCAAGGTGGCCACTGTGGCCCTGGTGGTCAATGTGGGAGTGAGCCTGGCCTTGATGGGACCTTTGAGACACGGTGGCCTGGCCCTCGCCCTCTCCATCGCCTCGAGCGTCCAGTTCGGCCTTCTCGCCGTTCTCCTTATGAGGCGGCTTCCGGATCTTGCTCTCAGACCGGTGATCCTGTCGGTCGCAAGAGGTGTCCTGGCGTCGCTTGTTATGGCGGGAGTGGTTTTCTACGTCGGGGAACGGTGGCTGACCTTTGCCCCCGAATCGGGTCTCTGGCATAATGTCACGAGTCTGGCCGGGCTGGTCCTATCCGGAGCCTGCACCTATCTGCTGGCGGCCGGTGCCCTGGGGACCCGTGAGTTGAAGGCCGTTACGTCCATGTTCCTGCCCGCCTTAAAGAGGTCCGGACGTTGAATGTGGAATCCTTACCTGACACACTGGTGATGCTGGCAATCACCCGATAGAGGGAAGCCCATGAACACCATATTTGTCATTATTGTTCTCACGGCCTTCTGTTTTGGCGGTTGGCATCAGATCTTTTTTATTCCTGTGCAGGGGACCCCTCCGCCCATGGAAGCTCTTTCCAAGGCGATGATCGAATCGGCAGGGGGAGCGGTGGAATTGGCCATAGGGCTTGTGGGCGTGATGGCCCTTTTCCTGGGATTGATGAAAGTGGCCGAAGCCGGAGGAATGCTCAAAATCCTGGCTCGGCTGATCCGGCCGTTGATGGTGAGGCTCTTTCCCGATGTGCCGGTCGATCATCCGGCCATGGGTGCCATGATCCTGAACCTCGCGGCCAACGTTTTGGGACTCGGAAATGCTGCCACGCCCTTCGGCATCCGGGCCATGCAGGAGTTGGATAAGCTCAATCCCCGGCACGGCACAGCCAGCAACTCCATGGCCCTGTTTCTGGCCATCAATACCTCCAGCGTGACCCTGCTGCCCACCGGCGTCATAGCACTCCGCGCGGCGGCCGGCGCTTCAGACCCGGCCGCCATCCTGCCCACCACGCTTTTCGCCACAATCGGTTCCACAACGGTGGCCATCATTTCGGCCAAACTGTACCAGAGGCTGGCTGCGATAAAAGGTGATGGAAGTTCGGCCCCCAGGGAGGCACCCCGAGACAGGGAAGAGAAAACAGGTGAAATGGAAATCCCTTACGAGGGATATTCTCTCTGGGTCAGTCTTGCCGCCCTCGGGACACTGGTCGCGCTCCTGCCTGTTGCCGTGATTTATGGTCGCGCCATCTCACCGTGGATCATACCCGCCCTCATGGTCGGATTTCTGGGTTTCGGG
>CAYUCJ010000188.1:0-6757 GCA_964443285.1 uncultured Desulfobacteraceae bacterium
TTGAAGAGGGAGAAGAGACAGCCGACTTTAAGACCGCAACATGAAGTGGTCTATTAAAAAGCCTAGTACCAGATGTTGGGCTTCTGCCGATAATGTCCAAATGGGGAAAATTCTTAGAGCTTGATAAGGTTTTTTCTGAGAGCGATCTTGGTCAGGTCGGCAACGGACGTTACGTTCAGCTTTTCCATGATATTATATTTGTGAGATTCCACTGTCTTAGGACTTATGCCCAATCGCTCTGAGATTTCTCTTGTGCCCAAGCCATCGGCCAGAAGCGGAAACACTTCTTTTTCGCGGACACTGAGACGCCTGAAAGTGTCCTCAACCTCCAGGGTGTTCTCGCCATCTCGCAGTTCAAGATCTTCCAGGTGCCGCTGGATAACTTCCTGGGCCGATTTGCTGTAGTAAGTCCCGCCCCCCGTCACCGCCTTCAAGGCCAAAATCAAGTCTGAAATGGTCTCCTCTTTCAGGACATAACCCGATATCCCGGCCCTGAAAAGAGACAAAACATACTCTTTGTCCCAATACATGGTAAATATTACGATTCGAACCTTCTTGTTGAACTTCTTGATCTCGTAGGCGGCCTCTATGCCGTTCAGGTTAGGCATGGAAATATCCATAATCACAATATCGGGTTTCAAAGATTTCACGCGCTTGATGGCCTCGAGTCCGTCGGAAGCCGTGCCTACCACCTCAAATTCTTGATGATCCTCAAGCGCGGCATTGATCCCTTGCACCACGACCCAGTGGTCGTCCACGATGAGGATTTTGGTTTTGGTGCCATGGGACGTCTCTTTTTCTTTCTCCGCCATAATGTAAGCCTTTCCCATAACTGATAACTGATATGGTTACCCATAGTCAATGAATCGGTATTTCCGCGACCACATGTGTGCCCTTGCCGATCTCTGATTCCACCCGCAACTCGCCGCCAGAAATGACAGCCCTCTCCCTCATAATCATAATCCCTAAAGGGGCCTCGTCGGTCGTCCTTTTTGTCATCTCCCCGTAATTGAAACCGATTCCGTCGTCTTCCACACTCAAGCGGAGTAAATTGTCTTTCACGATCAGGTTTACAAATACCTCCTTTGCATGAGCATGTTTGGCAACATTGTTGAGGGCTTCCTGCGTTATACGGTAAACAGAAAGCGCTTTGTCCGGATCAATTTCCTGAGAGAACTCCTTATAATAACAGCGGACCGGAAGGCCTGCCTCGTCTCTGAAACTTTCAACCAGGGACCGAAAAGCCGGAATGAGCCCCATGGTATCCAGAATGTCAGGCCGCAACTTTCGAGAGATGTCTCTGGTCTGGCCCATAATGTTCGAAACCTTTTGTGCGGTTGTTTCCAACTTCCTGCTGACCGATCCGTCGATTTTACTACTTTCTTTTGCGAGCATTTCCATATCTATTTTTAATGTGGCCAGCATCTGCCCAATCTGATCATGGAGATACATGGCAACCTCACGACGATCCTTTTCCAGTGTATCCACGAGCCTTCGCGAGAGGAATTGTCTCCTCTCGGCCTCAGCCAATACCTTTCCCGCAGTGCCTCTAAATGCCTCCTCATATTGTATACGTTTTGCCACTTCCTCCCTGAGGGCCTGGCTCGACTTCTGAAGTTCCGCCGTGCGCTTCTCAACACGCATTTCGAGTGTATCGTAAGCTGCGCGCAGGGCTTTTTCCGCGCTTTTGCGTTCCCTGATATCCCGCGATATCCCATAGATGAATTTGATCTCCCCGCCGCTGAATACGGGGGACGCATTGACCTCAAGGGGCACGGGGTTTCCGCTTTTGGCGCGGATAGTAAGCTCGAGAGATGAAAGCTTTTCCCCGAATATCAACCTCTGAAAATACCTTCTCGCTCCTGGAAGCTCAGAAGGCAATAAATATCTTTCAAAAAACGTGCCTTTAACTTCCTCAGGCGTATACCCGAGGATACTCCTTATTGAGGGTGAGGAATACAGGATCAGCCCTCTGGAGTCTATTTGAAAGATAATATCCATACTCGTTTCGGCGATGAGCCGGAATCTCTCCTCACTCTCCCTGAGGTCCGTGTCCACCCGCTTCTCCTGTGTAATGTCTATAACGGCCGACCGGATGTGAATGACATCCCCTGTTTCATTCCTCATAGGCGAGCTTTCCATACGACCGTAAACGGCCGCATCGCGCCCGGTCACCAGGCGCAGTTCACAAATCTGTGGTGCGGCGTTTTCGAGAACTCTTCTCATATGAGAAAAGAAGATCTTCTGATCCTCCTTTAGAACAAATCGTGAGAACAATTTTCCCTTCAAATGGCTTCTTTCGGTTCTCAGCAGGTCGCTACCCGTAAGATTCGCCTCAAGGATCAAACCATTTCTATCTATTGTGAAGTATCCGACAGGAGCCAGTTCATAGAGATCAAAGTACCTGTTCCGTGATTCTTCCAACGTGACTTGGACGTGGCGAAGCTCCTCATTCTGTATCTCCAGTTCGATCTGGTGCACTTCCAATTCATGAAGCAGGCTTTTGAGGTCCGATCCCGATTCCGACAAGGCTTCAGGGTTCTCGGCAGATTCTTGGACTAGCCGTTCCGCCTGTCTGCGGAGTTCATCAGACCGCTTCGACTTATCTGATAGGCCTGTTTTCTTCTTACCCACTTGCATCCTCAATGGCCAGCAGTATGGACTCGGGTGTCTCAGCCGCTCGCTCTATCTTGCGGGCGTTGACCAGCAGTTTTTTCCGGCCGATCTCCGGAAACTCATATTCAATCTCGAAACCATCGAAAAAGCTATTTTCAGGTATGATCTCATCGAGAAGTTTTCGCAACTCCGGCATATTCCATTGCCCGTTCCCGAGGTCATACACCCAGCGTCCCTCTGTTTCTTTGGGGAGCGTCTTGAATGTTCTGTAAAAAGAGGTGTTTGCCCTCTCAACGCGAAGATTCTCATCCAGCACGATGAGGGGCTCACGAACCGTGTCTATCATTTCATCCGCACGTTGTATTGCCATCCTTTGCGCGTGGATATCCACGAAGATCAAAATGAGACCTTCGATCACGTTGTCGGCTGATCGATAGGGTCTCATTTTGACAGCATACCACCGGCCATGCTCTGTAGACGCCTCGAGCTCTCTGGGTACGAGAGACACCAAGACCTGCTTTGCATCCTCTATCAAATTCTTGTACTTCAGATGGGTCACCATGTCGCTGAGAGGACGTCCGACATCCGAATTCCTCAGGTTGAAGATTTTCTGAATGCCGGATGTAAACCGGCTGATTCGAAGCTGATTATCCAGGAAAATCGTCGGGATCTCCACACTGTCCAGGAGGTTCTTCATGTCGTCATTGATCTGGGTCAGCTCGACATTCTTTCCCTGGAGCTCCGCGTTGACGGTCTCCAGCTCCTCATTAAGGGATTGGAGTTCCTCTTTTGACGAGTTCAGTTCCTCGTTGGCGCTTTGTAACTCCTCGTTCGCGGACTGATATTCCTCGTTAAGGGATCTGAGTTCCTCGTTGGAGGCTTCCAGTTCCTCAATGGTTGTCTGGAGACTTTCCCTCGCATATCTCAACTCTTCTTCCAAGTCCTGACACTTCCCAGGATCCCTTTCACCTGACAAAAGTGTTTTCTCTTTCTCCTTTTCCTCCTCGAAAGGGAATTCTTCAAACAGGACCATGTAAAATTCTCCGACCTCCGGCTCAGACAGCGGCTCGACAATCACATTTACCGTGAGGAAATCCCCGTTCCGTCGTACGCGAAGCTTATTTTGAATTTCCGTTTTTTCTCGCACAACGGTGCGAATCATGGAGGGCAGTCGCGTCCTCAGCCCCTCTCGCGCCATCTCGTTGATATTGTTTGTCCGTGTGAGGCCCGATGCGGGTTCAAGATAGTTGCCGGTCCTGCCGTGGATATAAGCGACCTCCCCATTCTCGTCAATAACGACGGTGGCAGGCGTGTGATGCTGCATCAGGTGCCTTTGCAGGATCTGAGAAAGCTGCGGCGCTTCTGACGGCCTGACCTCCGGCAGGTGCTCGGGATGTGCTTTAGGACCGGAATTGTAATTCATCACTGGATACACGCCTCTTGCTGTTTCCTTGCGTTTGTATATTTTCCATTTGGTATCAATCGCAACAAAAAGATCCGTGAATTCTCCCACACTTTCAGATGAACCAAGAAAGAGAACCCCTCCGGGCTTCAAGCAATAGTGAAAAAGGGGCATCAGCATTTTCTGAGGATCCCTCTGGAGATAAATGAGGAGATTCCGACAGCAAATGAGATCCAGTCGGGTGAACGGAGGATCCTTTATGATACTCTGAGCTGCAAAAACAAGCATTTCCCTGGTCTTCCTGTTGACCTGATACCCGTTCTCCATGCTGACGAAAAATTTCTCGAGGCGTTCGGGAGTGACGTCGTCTGAGATATCTCCGGGATAAAAACCGGCTCGCGCCCTGCCAATGGCATCATCATCGATGTCCGTAGCGAAGATCTGGACACTCAGTTCTCTTTCCAGCTCATCCATGCATTCCTGAATCACCATGGCCAGGGTATAGCTCTCCTCACCCGTGGCACAGCCGGGGATCCAGACGCGCAGATTATGGTTATGACGCACTTCTTGGAGTAAGTGGTTAAGTGCCTTTTTTTTGAGGGCCTCGAAGGCATCAGCATCCCTGAAAAAACCGGTCACTCCGATCAGGAGATCTTTGAAGAGGGCTTTCACCTCCTTCGCGCTCTGATTAAGATAAACAAGGTAATCCGAGACGTTCTCGATCTGGTGGACGTCCATCCTCCTCTGAAGACGCCGGACGGTCGTGCTCTCCTTGTACGCCGAGAAGTCGTGTCCTGTTGTGGATCGAAGCAGCATGTAGATTTTCTGGAGCGCTTTGGCCGGTATTTCTTCGTACGATCGGGTCGTTGGTAGCTGCCTCAGAACAGAACGATTCACATATGCTTCAAGCCTTTCCGCCATTTTTTCCGGGGCCAGGATATAGTCGACCAGGCCGGTAGCTATGGCATTCTTCGGCATGCTGTCATATTTGCAAGTGGCAGGGTCTTGGGCCATGACCATCCCCAGGTTTCCCTTGATCGCCTTTAAACTCTCGGTGCCGTCCATCCCCATCCCGGATAAGATGACTGCGATGGCCTTATCGCCCTGGTCTTCCGCCAGGGACCGCAGAAATGAGTTAATGGGTGCCCGGGGCTCTGATCCAATTTTCGCTTTTGTCAGGAGCAGTGTCCCGTTCATAATGCCCATGTCCCTGTCCGGCGGGATAACGTAGACGCAATTCTTTTCGATCCGCATCCCGTCTTTCACCTGGGCCACCTTCAATCCGGTATGTTTCTGTATCAGTTCGGGCATCACGCTGGCATGGTTAGGATCCAGGTGCGTGACAAGCACAAAGGCCATGCCTGGATCTTCCGCCACCTTCTCGAAAAATTTCTCGAGGACCTCCAGCCCCCCTGCCGAAGCCCCAATACCGACGATGGGGAATCCGAGCGGCTTTTTCTTCGCCTTGGTGGCCCGGGATGGCTTCTTGACAGGTGTCCTTTTTCGCGAATGGGTTTTTTTCTCTTTTGGTGAATTCTGCGGAGACCCCGAGCTTACGGACTCAGGCTGTTTCTTTTTGGTGGGCATAAGGAACTCCTTTTTACTAACCGATCTTGGAGGCAAATTGCTTGACCTGATATTCCCATTCACGCGTGACCAGATCCACACGGGTTTTTCCTTCTTCCGAGCATAATGTCGCATTCACAAACCCTCCGCCGCCTTCGAAGGTCAGGCACTGTGCGGTCTCTTCCTTCAGATCGAGGCCCAATTCCTTTCCACCAAAAAACTTCTTCAGCCTCTTGGTAACCTCTTCCTGGGAAAGATTTGTCTTCACTTCGATATTCAACATTGGTCGTGCCTCCTTTTCGGATTTTGGGGTACACCGGGGTGCCGAAAAAGATCTTCGGTGCTTACCCCGTGCTGTGTCCGGATAAAGACAACAAGGGGCTAGATTTCCAGCCATTTATTCCATCATACAGATTGTGGAGTTCCTCGCAACATGGATAATCCAAATCCACCGTCTCAGACTTTACTCCCATTCTCAGGCCGTCCCAACCTCCCGAGTCCTTGTGTTCATCCAGATCCTTCACCAGGCCGGGATCATTCACCCGAACCGTGGTGAACGGCTTGCCCGGCTTTTTTGCTTTTCCTTTTAGCGTTCCGCTGATTTTTTGCGGGCCGATAGTCAATTTACTCACGTCGCCTTCTGCCAGGTATTGTTTAAATTGGTTGTAGGGAATCGTCTCCACTTTTTCGGAATAAGCTTTCGGTTGAAAATGTCCCACACTCCATGAGGTGTTCCAACGTTGATGAAATAATTTTCGAGCGCCGCTTGGGTCTAAGCTGATTGGCTCTGGGGATTATGTACCCACTCGTTTGCGCAGGTGCTCCCTCAGATAGGACCGGTCGCCCATCATACGAAGTAAAGGGCCATGCACCGCCATTTCTACGATGCTGATAGAAGCCACAGGCATACCGATGCGGTCGCGGAAACGCCCCACATCAATGCCTAGCAGGGAACAGAGCATAATCCGGATCGTGGCTTTATGAGAGACGACAAGGACATTCCCCGCACTGCAGGTCTGCTCAATCTCCTGAATTACCAGTGAACTGCGCCGGGCAATATCGATACCTCTTTCCCCTCCATCTGGAGCATTCCACCCCGGATCAGCTAACCAGCGGACATAGGTATCATGAAACTCGCGATTCACCTCTTCAGGGGTTTTTCCTTCCCACTGA
>CAYUCJ010000189.1:0-6752 GCA_964443285.1 uncultured Desulfobacteraceae bacterium
CAAGCTGTTTGCGCTTATGAGAAACAAACAGATCGAACCGCGGGGATGAGTGGATGGGCCAAGTACAAGGATGACCAACTTCTGAGCAACCCGGGAGGAGATCACTATTACCTGGATCAAAGGAGAATGATCGCTGATCCGCCCGATCAGGAAACCTTCTGGGGACGGGTCGGAAAAGATGTTTCGGACGCGGTCGGCAACGTCAGGAATTTTTTTCACAACCTCTTGTTTGGTTCAAAAATCCTCTATCGGGACGAAAAGGACCAGATCAGGGAAGGCAGGCAAAGAGGGCTGACAAGTTCTCTGATTGATTTCGGAAAGGATTTGGGCAGTGCGTTCACTTTAGGTTTCTGGCGGCCTGACGGCGAAAAGGAGCCCCAGGGGGTTCTGAAACGGATCGGCTTTTTTTTCTCCAAGGTGAAGGAAGCCGTTTTTGGAGATCTCATCCAGGGAACCATGGGAAGCGCTCTGCACATGGGGGAAGACCTGGTTCTTGCGGGCTGGAATCTCCTGGAGGTTATCCCCGACGCGACGATCGGCAATGCCAGGGCCGGAAGGGATTTGACTACATCGCTTTTTGATAACGGACAGGTAGCCATCGATTACGTGACTGACGTGCTTCCCGGCGGTGAGGCGTGGGTGAGAGTCCATTCGCCTGACTTTAGTCGCCCTGAAAAACCGAAGGCACCCGTCATCAACAATCTTGAAAAGCCTGAGCGCTCCCCGGAGGAGGGGTGGAAGTATGTGAGGAATACCCCTTTTCGGAAGGTCATCGAAACCATAGGATCCCTGCTGAGCGATTTTCTTGCGGTCAGGTTTCTTGGGAATTCAAAATACTTCAGTGAAGGGGATCACCACGAGAGACATTGAATGGCTTCAGTTCCCGGCGATTTCCATTAGCATCTAAAAGGTGGGCCGTATTTTCTCAATATCCCTTCCAGTACCCCGCCTGCGATGGCGAGGGCCTTTTCGGAGATGGTGAAGCAGTTCTCCCTGATGGGGCGGGGATCGATATCTCCGATTTTGAGTCCTTTGGTGACGTCCACCCCGGGATGGATTAGTCCACGCAGCAGGCCGTCTATGGCGGCTTTGACCTCCACGCCCTTCACCGTACCAACGTGTTCCCCTTTTTGGACAATATCTCCTATATCCCGTTGATTCTCCCAGGCTCCGTCGGCAGGGGCACGGAGGACTCTCGCGGAAGATTGGCCCATCACGGTTCCCGGGACACCCGTGTCGGGTTCGGCCATTCCTGAGGAAAGGAGCCTCCCCAGCCGGTGGCCGCGGTTTGTTTCCACGACGAAGTGGGCGTCCACACCGGCTTCGAAGCCGGGGCCAAGAGCGATGACCAGGGGCGCGTCATTGATGGATGTCGCCATGTTTTTCTTGGCAAGAATGGCGTCTATCAGTACGGAAGGAGCGATCGCCTCCCTGAATTGGCACAGAGGGTCCACGATCACCGGGATTTCCCCACGGTCCCATATTTCCCCGACTTCATCAGGTTTCTTGACCAGGACGCCTGTCACGCCCTCCACCCGGGTTGTTCGGTCGTAAACGGATTCGCAAAAGGAGACTTTCCTGCGGACCGCCATGGGTTTTTCAATCTCTGTCACCAGGACCCGGAACCCACAGTGGTGGAGCCGCCATGCAACCCCGGACGCCAGGTCTCCACCCCCTCTTATCAATACGGCTCTGTTATACCGGCGGGTCATTTTCTCCCACCTCCCCAAAAACAGTTTGTTAGCGCCCCGATTATCTGCGCAAGTTTTTTTTCATAGACACCGTTTGATTTTCCTCCGGTATCGATCAATTGGTCGGCGGGTGTTCGAGAAGTAGGAACATTTTTTTGTTCTTGAACAGGATATGGAGAAGATGGTATGCTCATCCACAATAATAATAACTTGCCAGAATGTCAAAAGAAAAAGGAAGCAGACGGGTTGTTGAATGTCTGAAGAAATTGTCAAAGGCACGCTGATAACTGAAGGCGGCCGGACATGTATCCTCGGAAAAGACGGAACGCGACACCTTGATTCGGAACGTTTCTGGAAGGGATACACCACCCACTGGCTTGGTCAAAAAGTGTGCGCCAGACGCCTCCCTCAGTCAGATCATGAAACCGGAAAGCCGCTAATTATCGTGTGGCCGGAAGAGGAGCCGCCGGAGAGGCCCCAAGTGCTCCTCTACTACAATGAAAGGCTCAAGAAATACCCTACGTCCCTTCTGGGGCACATCGCCATCAACGTGAATGGCGATGTTTTCAACTTTTCCCATCTCATCAATGAGAACGAGGTCATGACCCCCGAAGAATACCTTTACAGGCCAGCGCTGGGGGAATTTGCCCCTCACCCGGTGCTGGGCAGGTATCACGTGGAGAAGAATGGAAAGGCCTATCTTGACAAATTCGGCCGTCTGTTCATGCGAAGCGTGCATGTCCTCGAGGTAGAAGGCCTCCCGGCGGGTCGCTTGTCCCGTTTCTACCATCGAGAAATGGCGTCTATCTTGAACACAACCCCCGATCCGAAAAAGCCGGAGGAATATCCCGCCTTTAACCTCTTCACCCGGAACTGCACGACGATAATCCGTGACGGTCTGAGGGAGGCCGGATTCCCAATGATAAAGGGTATTTTTCCAAGGGACCTCTTCATCAGCGCAGCTTACCATTTTATCAAGAGCGAACAGGCTTCCTCCACAAGGGCAAGGCTGTTCAAGAAAAATCAGCTGAAGGTCCCCGAGGCCCCCGAGAGTGCCATCCCATGGCCCGTCAACCCCATCAACCTCCTGCGGCTCAAGAGGTTGACTCCTGAATACCCTTGACAGCCGTGCAGCCCTTTCCTAGTATTATGCGAATATTTTTTCCATTTCCATCCTCCGTGGGGGTTTCCTTGCGGGGCCATTGACTTGGTATTCGTACACCTTTTGGAGGAGTGCCAGATGGAAAAGGACTTTCACTTCTATGTGACCTATGCCTTGGCCAACAAGGCTGGATTCAGCGAAGCGGACTCATCGATTATTGCCTATGCATCCCAGTATGTGGACGACAACAACGAAAGCCAGTACTCCGGAAAGCACGGTCCACCACAATTTCCTTTCGGTATCGAGGTGAAAGACGGCCTGTTCAGGCCCATTATGACCCAGTCCATGTCTGTCAAGTCTCTGGTCTACGAGATTCAGAAGTTTGTCTATGTCCCTTTTCATTTCCTGCCCGGGGACGATAATCAGCCGATAGGCGGTGGGTATAACAGATACAGCACAACCCCTGATTCGGTAAACGCCCGAAACCTTCTGAGACGAGCACTCGCAACAGGGAACCTTTACCGGATCGGCATCGCCCTGCACACCTATTCTGACACATGGTCCCATCAGAATTTTACGGGATATGAGGAAGATTGGAATTCCGTGTTTCACTGGCGTAACCCATTTCGCGCCCTGGTTCCGAATATCGGCCACGCCGACGTGGGGCACCTGCCGGACGAAATATCTGCTGTGTGGAACGACTACCGCTTTGACAAACCCTATCGGAGGCGGAAAAACCGGGAAATCGCGCTCGGGGCGTGTAAACGCATTTTTCAGGAACTGAGGAAGGCACGAAAAGGTGATGCGTACTGGACGCATGTGGAAAAGGATTTCAGGAAGATCATCAATTCCGAAGACTACGACGCCAGGATTAAGGGCGTGAGAGAATACCTGAACCATCCTGACCTCTATTACCGGAAGGATTTGTGGATCGAGGAGGCCATCGAGGACCGGGAAGGGGAGGTTCTGGAAGCTGGCCGGAAATTTGAAACCACACACTGGTACAAATTCCAGTTGGCCGCCAAGGCTCACCTGGCCCTGGTCATGGATGTGCTGAAAAACTATTGAAAAGAGGAAAAAAATGAAGCTGCCCGAAATCGGCGATTGGGTTACCACTAAAGATGGTTTGGAATTGTGCCGATGTTTCAATTTGGACTATCTGATAGAACGCATCGAATCCCATCCGGAAAGTTACAAAGAGTGGCAATTCGATGGATGCTCCGGGGTGCCGGATGAATTGCTGGGTCTTTTCACCGGTTGCAAGTGGGAGGATATCACCTACCGCTGCTGCCTGCCCCATGACCTGGGATACGGTTACGGGGAACCGGGAAATCAGCTGGAGCGGAAGAGCGTGGACGAAAAATTCTACAACGATCTGCTTGTGGAAGCTCACATGAAGAAATGGTGCGCCGGCGCCTTTCTTGCGGCGGTTCGCATAGGTGGAGCAGAAGTATTCGGGGCCTCGTTTTCATGGGGTTTTGCCCGCAAATGACGATCATCCTGACAATGTATGGACCGACAAGAAGGGTTGTCACAGAACTCCGGTGCAATGACGGATTGACATGAAGCCTTCCATGAAAACCAAGAAGAGAAGGAGCGGATGGATCCGACCGGCACTCCTGGTTATCTTCCTCCTCTTTTCCCTTTCCTTTGTTTCCGCCCGAAAGAAAGATGCGCTTCAGAACATCTTAGATTCCGGAACGGTCACCGTTCTTACCAGGAACAATGCTCACTGTTATTATGTCTACAGGGGCGTACCCATGGGATTTGAGTACGATCTGGCCAAGTCCTTCGCCGATTATCTGAATGTGGACCTCAAGGTGGTGACCCCCTCATGGGAGGGGCTTATCGAAGGCCTGGAAAAAGGGGAGGGGGATTTTGTCGCAGCCAGCATGAGCATTACGCCCTCCCGGTCGAAGCGGGTGGATTTTTCCGATGATTACCTTTCTGTAGAGCAATACGTCATCCTCCAGAAGGAGAATAATGATACGAAAACGATCGAGGATCTGGCCGGCGCAGAGATCCATGTCCGTCGCGGGACGACCTATGAAGAGCTGCTCAATGGACTCAAATCCAAAGGCGTGAATGTCAAGATCCGGCTTTACGATGACATGCCCACGGAAGAATTGATCAGGATGGTGGCGGAGAAGGAGATTGAGGCCACCGTCGCTGACTCACATATCGCCCTCCTCAACCGCCGCTATTATCCTGACGCAAAGATCTCTTTTCCCCTGGGAGAGCCCGCGAGGCTGGGGTGGGCAGTCAGAAAAGGAGAAAGCAGGCTGCTGAATCGGATCAATAATTTCTTTGAGAAAATAGACGAAGACGGTACTTTTGACAAGATCTACGCCAGGTATTTCGCCAACGTGGATTCCTTCGATTATGTGGATCTGAAACGGTATTACAGGCGGGTTGAGAAAAGGCTGCCAAAATACAAGGAAATCATCCAGGAAACCGCGAAGCAGTATGGATTTGACTGGCGCTTGATTGCGGCCATGATCTATCAGGAATCCCACTTCAATCCTAAGGCAACAAGCTATACGGGTGTGAGGGGGCTCATGCAGGTGACCCTGGATACGGCCAGGGAGATGGGAATCGAGAGCCGCCTCGATCCTGAGCAGAGTATTCTGGGCGGCGTCAAATACCTCAAGAAGTCCTATGACAAATTTGAAGATGTCGTGAGCCCCGACAGGCTGTATCTGGCGCTGGCCAGTTATAACGTGGGTTACCGGCATGTGCAGGACGCCCAGATTATTGCGCAGGAGAAAGGGTATGACCCCCAGAGTTGGGCTGATGTGAAAAAGATACTTCCCCTTCTCAGTCATCGCAAATATTACGGAAAAACGAGAAGCGGTTATTGTCGGGGAAGAGAGGCTGTTCGCTACGTGGACCGGATAGTGACTTACTACGACATCCTGAAGAGGGACGCGATCGGGTAAAACCACGCCTGCCTTAAGAAACCATAATTCCAACCCCTCCCGTCAGAAATTTGACGAATTCCACTGCACCTCACAGAAAGCGCTTCCCGGCTTTTTGACACCAACCACTTCAGGTTATCCCACACAACCGATCGATATCATAACTTTTTGAAAAGAAAGAGAAAATAGTCGGCATCGTAGTTTGGTTTCGATTTTGTCTTTTTTGGCATGGCGATTGCAAAAATTCTGGTCGATAAGTTTGCCTGTGACAAAGAGGCTTCTTGAGAAAACGGAATGTGTGAAATGTAGAGGCAATGGAGCTTGACGATATGAAGCGAATGAAACTCAAAAACAAATTGATTTTCGGTTCTCTGGCAATGGTTATTTTTGTCATGGGGGCATCGGCTGTGGTCGTATCGGCCCTTGTCAATCAGCAGAACAGGGATGCTGCCAATGACCAGATTACCAAATCTCTTAACGTCATTCGTAATGATTTACTGGGGAAACAGGAAAGGTTGCTGGCGGACGCCCGGCAAATGACGACCTTCAACAAAATGGGCTCAAAGATCAAGTACCTCTATGAGTTCAAGGAAGATATGGATCGAAAGACGGCCGGTAATACGTCCGAAGCCATAACAAACGGTCTTTTCAACATCGCCATTTCGGGTCAGCTGCGGGAGGCCCTTATTTATGACATCGATGGGGATTTGACCGCCTATGCCGTCAAGACCGGCAAAGACGAGTATCTGGCAGGATTCGCTTTTTACAAACCGCAGCACACTTTTCGATATGTCATCCGCAGGGAGGGGAAAGAACTTCAGAGTGGCCTCTGGAAAGATGGGACAAGCTTGCCGGAGGGCAGTATTGTACCAAAATTTGAGGATTCTGCGCCGGACGTTGAAAAAACTTTTTTCAGTCAGAAGGGCAATGTCCTCAGCATCTTTGCCTATGCTCCCATCGTCGGGAATGCGTTCAACGAAAAGACCGAGAAACTTGAGAAAAAACAGTTCGGATTTGCCGTTGCAGTCCGTGAGTTGGACC
>CAYUCJ010000190.1:0-6738 GCA_964443285.1 uncultured Desulfobacteraceae bacterium
TGAACGGAGAGGCCCAGGAGATCCTTGACCGGGGGTGTGACGGTTTTATCCAGAAGCCCTACAGGGTCAGCACACTGACAAAGGCCATTGAACAAATAATGTTGACTTGAAATTCTTCTTTGGCTTCACCCACTGAATCCATGCTTTACGAAGGCCCCATCTATCGACCCCCAAGCGAGGCGGACAGCCTGCTGATTCAGGCAACCGTAGGCTGCCCGCACAACAAATGTACGTTTTGTATGGTGTACAAAAAGGGTCCGCGTTTTCGAGTTCGACCGGTAAAAGATATCAAGGAGGATCTGGACCAGGCCGGCCGCCTATACGGGGCCTCGATCAAGACACTCTTCTTTCCCGCAGGAAACACCATTTTCATGCCTACCGATCAACTGGCAGACATTTGCACTTATGGAAAGGAGATTTTTCCGGACCTGGAAAGGATAACCGTCTACGGCTCCTCACAATACATCCACCAAAAAGGCCTGGATGGTCTAAAAACCCTGAGGGAGAGCGGCCTCCGCAGGATCCATGTGGGGCTCGAGAGCGGAGATGACGAGGTGTTGCACCGTATTAAGAAAGGGGCCGATGCGGCCACCCATATTCAGGCGGGAAGGTGGACCCGGGAAGCCGGAATAGAACTCAGTGAATATGTCATCCTCGGCATCGGCGGTAAGGAACGGACCCGGGAACACGCCGTGGAAACCGCCGAAGTCCTGAACCGCATAGAACCCGATTTCATTCGGCTTCGAACATTTCTCCCAAAAGTGAACACCCTGATCCTCCACCAAATACGGAAAGGGAGGTTCCACGTTCTTTCACCCCGCGAAGTCCTTAAAGAAACCAGAATGCTCCTGGAACTTCTGGAGATCAAAACAGAGATCCGCAGCGACCACTATACCAACTATGCCGATATTCACGGGAGTCTGCCCAGAGACAGAGACGAGATGATCAACACAGTCGACGCACACCTCCGGCTTGATGAATCGAGCTTCAGACCTGTCTATGTGGGCACCCAATGATGTGCAAGGCCATGTGGTTTTCTGTGAAGAGCCAGGTGAACGGAATGTTCCTGAAGCGGCATCATTTCGGCCCTGGAACAGGACAGTGGAAGGGGCGAAATCCGCAGCGACCGGAGTCATGGACGACGGAGGAAGCGTAGCTTCTGGAATATGCTTGCTGTTTGCCTGGCTCTTGGGAGCTACAACTTCGTTAGAAGTCCGTTCGTCTCAGCAGGCCTCAATGCAGGAGCCGTAACATGCGGAAGAGATTATCACCACCGAAGAGGTGCGATACATAAATCATCGGGTAGACCAGGACACGGTTCAGGATGCCTGTATGGGCGAAATTGTCGAGAAGGACCACTCCAATCAGGATGAACGCACCATAACGCCTGAATTTCCGGTAAACCAGGGAGGCCCTGTTCGGCAGCAGGTTTTCCAGGATGTGAGAGCCGTCCAGCGGGGGAATGGGTATGAGATTGAAAAGCCCCAGACCCACGTTCATCAATATAAGATAGATCAATACCTTCTGGTAGATTTCCCAGGGCAACAGGAAATAGCGGATGAAAAGGCCCGCTATCATAGCCGCCGCCAGATTGGACACCGGACCGCTCATGGCCATGAGAATAACGTCTCTCCGCGGGTTCTGGAAATACCGCGTGTCCACCGGGACAGGTTTCGCCCACCCGAAATTGAACAGGAAAAGGCAGATCGCTCCTATGGGATCCAGGTGACTCAAAGGGTTCAGCGTCAGCCTCCCTTGTTCCTTGGCTGTCGGGTCTCCAAGAGACAGGGCCGCCTTGCCATGACCATATTCGTGGATGGTGATGGCAAATAGGAGAACAGGTATTTTGACAATCCATTCGACAATATTAACTGACATCCGAAATTCCCCTCTTGGGCCTTCCCCCTCCGGACCCGATCTTTGCTTAAATGAAAAGGATATCCTAGCAATAAATCATTCCTGCGGCAAGAACCAAAACATTTCCCAAATCCACCATCTAATTTGCGCATCATTTACTTCGACGGGGGATTTGGCGACATTCCTGATCACCAGCAAGGTGTCAGATGCAAGGCGCCGAGGAGCGACGATTGAGTCGTATAAACAATACGTCGCAATGAGGAGCGATCGAAGGCAACGCCGCAGATGATGCCTTGATGGTGGTTCAGGGCATTTTTGAGCGCTGCCGCTTATGATCAACGAAGGCGATAGAGCTATTGGGCAGAACCTTTCGAAAGTTTCTCCTTGAAAAAATGAATGACTTCTTTCAAAATGAAGGTTCATGAAAAGCTGACGCGCTTTTCCTGCATCATCCGAAAAAGCGTTTCAAAGGAGGTGATCCAGATGGCTTTGAGACCGGCTGATTTTGCTGGCTCCTGGTATCCCGGCGGAGAAGCGGAGTGCCGAAAGGCCATCGAGACATTCTCAAGAGAAGCGGTCCCATGCCCTGCCGGGAACGGACCGATAGTGGGAGGCATTGTACCCCACGCCGGTTGGTTTTACTCGGGTTCCATTGCCTGCAATGTGGTTCGGTGCCTTGGCGATCAGGGTGAGTATGATACGTGCCTGGTATTTGGCGGGCATCTTCATGCCGCGAGCGCCAACCACACTATGGCTGAGGGTGCGTGGGAGACCCCCCTGGGCCCGCTGGAAATGGATTCCGAGGTGGCAAACGCACTGATCAATGAGTATGCTTTTTCGATCGAAACAGTGGCGCGCTACGACGAGGACAATACCATTGAGTTGCAGCTGCCCTTCATCAAGTATTTCTTGCCAGGAACAAAGATCGTCCCCATGAGGCTGCCGCCCGTGCCCCTGTCCCTCCATATTGGGAGGCGGGCCGCAGAGATCTGCGTGGAAAAGGGGCGCAGGACGCTGGTGCTGGGATCCACCGACCTGACCCATTATGGATACAACTACGGCTTTGTGCCCAGGGGAACCGGCGAGACGGCGCTAAACTGGGTCAAAAAGGAGAACGATCGGCGGATTGTTGACCTCATGCGGGGAATGGACGCAAAGGGGGTTATTGAAGAAGCATCAATAAGTCATAACGCCTGCTGCTCGGGCGCCGCTGCTGCCGCCATTTCCGCTGCCCGCGAACTGGGGGCGCTTAAGGGGAGGACCCTGGTCTACAAGACGAGCTATGACGTGCGTCCCAATGACAGCTTTGTGGGCTATACGGGCATCCTGTTTACAACCTGATGTCCATCCGCAAAACCGATTACTTTGGACATTCAGCTGGTTAGCTGTTTGAATCTGGAAGGAAGAGGGAGCGTTTCACGACAAGATATGAAGAAAATATTTGATAAACTGTACATGTTTCTTTTCGATACACCGAAAAACCCGCTTGATTCCTCTAACCCGGGGAAACCCGGGGACGAAAGGCATCCATTGTCGGAAAAGCAAAATCCCAGGGAAGTGAGCAGGATAAAGATCGACCTTCTCATTCACGACCTCAAGGTCCCCCTGGCCGTTATCGAGGCCGGAATCACATCGTTGCTGAATCGTCAGGAGAAATACGGTGCCCTCACGGAGGGACAGATAAAAGTGTTGAACAGGACGTTCCGGAACACCAAGGTAGCTCAGAATCTGGTGGGTGATGTCCTTGAACTCGGCAGATCGAGACAGGGGATGATGTATCTGGAAAGTGTCCGGATCTGCAACCTGGTTGAAGATGAACTCATTGAGATTTTCGATCTGACTGATTCCAGGGTGTCCGAGAAAATCAGGGGGTCGCAAGATCTGGAGGGGCTCAAGGCCATCCTTCAGACCGAAGGGCTGAATCTGGTTGTCGAGGATTCTTTGTGGGGCGAGAACTTTCGTCTCGATGAAAGAAAGCTGAAACAGATCCTCAGAAACCTCTTGAGCAATGCCTTGAAATATCGGAAGCGTTCGATTGAACTGAGGGCCTTTCTTGAAGACGAAGCGCTCTCGATTTGTGTAAAAGATGACGGTGAAGGCATTCCCAAAGCATATCACAGGAAGATCTTCGACTGCTATTTCCAGCTGGAACCTGGCGATACGTGTTCTGTGAGAGGGCACGGCCTGGGATTGGCCGGCGTCATGGTGCTTCTGGAAGATATGGGCGGTAAGATGACCCTCTCAAGCGATGAAGGGCAGGGGGCCGAATTCATTGTCCGAATACCGCTGCCCAGCCAGTGAGGTCGCCCGGGAACAAGGCTCATCGTGACGCTTACATGATTTTGCGCAGTTCCTCTTTGGAAACCCTGAAGTCCTTGTCAAATTTCTCCCAGAACTCTCGATGCTCGTCTCGCCATGATTCGCCGAATTTTCTGTCAAAAAACGGCTTCAATCTTTCAAACCAGGCTGCCTTCGGTTTTCCGCCTTTCTGTTCTTCAAAGATCTCCTTGAGGTATGTGGTGATATCCGCGATCCTGTCTTTCGGTACATAGGACTGGGCCCCTTTCTTGATAGATTTGATCAGATTATCGGGGCTCAGCGCATGGGCTGTCAGCATGAGGGCAGGGATACCCTTGCTGGTCGCAAGTTCCAGCAGGTCATAGCCGCGCACCCCCATGATGTCGAGAAGGGCGGCATCGTAATGGTTTTTCTCCAGGAACTTCCTGGCCGTTTCAAAATTGGGAGCTGAATCTATCAGGCACATGTCCAGCATTTCTTCCAGAGTTTCAAGGATATCAAGTTCATCATCAACGATAAGTATCTTTTTATCTTTCAGTATGCTCTGATCATTCGACATACTTGACCTCCCGATGATTTTGAGTGTGCCCTCAAATTGAACGTTCTTCCTTCCTCAACGGGTTTCCCGAATTGCCTGGTGGCCTGAAGGTTGGTGGTGAGTGGGCCCCGGGTGCCCCTCGAGTACCGAACCGCTTATCGCACGGGATAGTAACCCGAAGGGAAACAATAGTCAATCATTTAAGGCCTCGCTTTCAAGAGAAATTCCATTGACATGATGTTCTACATTACTTAACGTTAAATGGAAGCGAAAGGATTTGAACCCAAGCGGGAGAGAGGAAGACAGATAATGGACTTTCGCGAAAAGGCAAGGGTCCGGTTGGAACACTGGATCACCCACAATGATCATCACGAAGAGGAGTATCTCGCGTTCGCCGAGCAACTGGAATCTGCCGGTATGGAAGAGAGCGGTAAGCATGTCAGGGAAATGGTGGCGCTGGGAGCAAAAGGCACGGAATCGCTCAGGAAGGCATTGAGGGCCTTACTGTGAAATAGTGCCCATCCATAAATGGCTATTTTGCCCGATATCGGCGTTGTGCTCAAATTTCAATCCTCGAAATACCTCAATGTATTCTTGTGGTTAGAATTTTCGCATGCCCCCGCTCAAAATCCGGGATCTTCGACTTGATTTCGAACAAACTATCTCATTTATGGGTGGACACAAATTAACAATGAAAATCCCTGTCGTTCGGGCAACGACATCCAGGATTTCTGGAGGATTGAACCATGTGTGAGGCACATGCATTTATATTGGAAGATGGAAAAGAAAGGCTGGTCCTGGAGCATGTGGATCGGGTCGAATTTGAGGGTGACCAGGCCAAATTGGTCAACATCTTTGGAGAACAGAAGACGATAATGGGAAGGCTCAAAACCTATAACAACAGTGAGAGCAAGATCGTGTTCGAGCCCCTTTGAGACGGCGTCGGGAGATGATGAATCGAAACCTTGGAGACGCGGCCCGTCTTATCCTGCGATCGGAAATGACACTTGCCCTGACAGGGGCGGGCGTTTCGGTTGAATCGGGGATCCCTGACTTCAGGAGTTCGGACGGGCTCTGGGAACGATTCGATCCCGCGGAATACGCCACGATCGAGGCCTTTCGCGCGGATCCGCAAAAAGTGTGGACGATGCTCCGAGAAATGGAAGTTCTCGTGCTCGGCGCCAAACCAAACAAGGCTCACCTTGGGTTGGGCGAGCTGGAGAAAATGGGGTACCTCCAGTATATCATTACGCAGAACATCGACACTCTGCACCAGGCAGGCGGGGCTTGCAAGGTCATCGAATACCACGGGAATTCCGCTGTTCTCCTGTGTCTGGCCTGCGGGAAGCACTACGGGGCTGAAGAAAAAAGAGATGAAAATCCGCCAAGATGTGTGTGCCGTGAGATTTTGAAACCGGATGTCCTTTTCTTCGGAGAACCCATTCCCCTGGAAGCCCTGAACCATTCCTTTCAGCTGGCCTCTTCAGCACGTATCTTGATGGTGGTGGGAACCTCAGCGTCTGTGTCGCCGGCCAACACCATCCCGATTGTTGCCAAGGATAACGGGGCAAAGATCATAGAAATCAACAAGGAAAGAACGCATCTCACCGATTCCATCACCGATATCTTCCTGCAAGGTAGTGCCGGAGAGATCGTTGACCGGCTGGTGGCGGCGATCAAAGAAAAAGGGGCTTCCCGGGGTTCCGGCCCTGATGCTTAAAGGCCATTTATAGATGGAAACTATTTAGGTTTAATAAAGTCCTTTAAGTGAATGATTTTGCTGTCCTTCTTATCAGCCTCCTTCCTCATGGCCCATGATCCTCTCACTTTGGCCTTCCTGAGTTCGCTAATCATCCCTTGAAGTTCCGGACTTTTTTCAATGAGCGTCTGTATGTGGCGATTCAATTCTTTCCATCCTTCGTCAAGTTCAGTTGTGTCCAGTTCAAAGCCACCCAACTCACCCAGCAGGGAACCCAGGTGCGACAGCAGTCCGTAGTGGGTCGCTCCCTGGAGGTAATAGGGGCTGTGAGCCCAGAGGCTCATAC
>CAYUCJ010000191.1:0-6736 GCA_964443285.1 uncultured Desulfobacteraceae bacterium
TCCACGGTCAAGATGTCCGACGCCAGGCGACTGCTGCAAACCCTGTTTGTCACCGACGCCGACATCCTGCCAGAAGCCCAAAACAATTTTTTACGAGTGAGGGTTCACAATGCCTCGACGCAGGCGGACAATCGAACAATTACTGTACTTCTGGATGAGCTCAACAAGACTGAGGTGAAGTACCCAGGCACAAATCTTAGACTTGTCTATGAGCTAGTAAATAAGCCAATTTGAGCTCGGTTTGGTGCCGCATGTATTTTCACGCGGGTAAGGTGTTCTGAAATTATGAATAATGGCAAGACTATACAGATGGGTTGCTTTTTAAAAATGTGAGCGTTACAGCGGCGGGTCCGTTCCCGATTCTTACAAGTAGTCAGAAGACTGTTTTTCCGGCGGTTGATCCATACCATCAGGAGGGCAGGGTGTCGTTTTCAATCGGCGGTTTCGTAATCCTGATTTAGAAAAATTCATACCATGTTCCAATGCCCTTCTCCAGGGCCGCATTGAATAGCATCACCCCGGTTACATTATCCTGTATGGACATGCCGACGGTATCAAAGATGGTAACCTCGTCCCGGCTTTCACGTCCGGGCTTTTTACCCAAGATGATCTCACCTATCTCAGCATGTATGTTTTCCGGCCGGACGATGCCCACCTCCACGGCATTGCGGGTCTCTCCACACTTCACGCACAGATCGGTGGAGTCGGTAACGACCTTTGCCCCTTCAAAAACATCGGCGCTTAGTTCCTGTTTGCCCGGCATATCGGCGCCGATCGCGGCAATATGGACACCAGGTTGCAGCCAATCCCTCTTTACATGCACACCGTTACGGGCTCGGGTAGTGGTCACCACGATATCGGCGCCCCGTACCGCCTCTTCCGCCGTTGAACAGCTATGGACCGGGAGACCAGTCTCTTTCGACATCTCCTTGACGTAAGCCTCCTGAAACTCGGGCAAGGTATCCCATACCCGTACTTCCGTTAGCCTGCGAACCCGCATGATGGCGCACAATTGTCTCCGCGCCTGGCTTCCTGCTCCGATGATGCACAGCTTTTCGGCATCGGTGCGGGCCAGATATTTCACCGAAATGGCGCCAGCCGCACCTGTACGGCATCCGGTAATCCAGGTACCGTCCATTATGCACTTTAATGCACTGGTGGCTGCCTCATAAAGCAGCACAATGTTCATGCCCGTAGGCAGGCCGAGGTCCGGGTTACGGTCATATCCGCCGGATGACGATTTCATCGAGATATATCCGCTGCCCATGTCAAGACCTCCCTTGAAGTCGATGCCTCCATGGGTGTCGGGCAATGACACGGACATGAAATCAGGCTGTACGACCAGGCCATTATTGAAGGAACGATATCCGTTTTCCACGGCATCGAGTACCGCATCCAGATCAATGAGGCTACCGACCTCTTCTTTGTTCAGCAATAACGTTTCCATTCTCAAGCTCTCCTCGCTCATTTAAATTAAAGACCAAAAGATGATGTCGCGGCAGGTCCCTACCGTTGAACCCCGGCTACCGATTCCCTGTTGAAGATTCTCCCGATTTTGTCGATATCCCAATTGCCGGAAGTCAGCACAGAGCAAACTTTCTCATCAGGTCGCGTTTTTACCTTGTCTGCCAGGAGAGCGGCTATGCCTACGCAAGCGGAAGGCTCTCCCACCAGCTTGGCGCCATCTGCGACGAATCTGACGGCATCCATAATATCTTCCTCATCAACGATGACGATTTCATCCACATACTTTTCAATGATGGGATAAGGATGTTTCCCGGGCCGAACGCAGGAAAGACCGTCCGCCAAGGTGGGAAGCGACTGCACTGCAGTCGGGCAGCCATTCTGCCGGCTGGCGTAGTATGCAGCGCAGGCAGCAGCCTGAACACCGATGACCCGGACATCCGGTTTTGATTCCTTAAGCGCAGTGGAAATACCCGAAATCAACCCGCCGCCGCCGATGGGGACCACCACGGTCTCCACATCCGGTAACTCGTCCAGAATTTCAAGGGCAATGGTACCCTGTCCAGCCATCACCGTGTAGTCTTCAAAGGCATGGACAATGGCGTAGCCGTGCTCAGCCACCTCTTCACCAATCTTTTTCATGCGTTCGCTATACATGCGATCCCAAACGATTACCTCGGCACCCATGGCTCTGGCCTTCTCGATCTTTATAGCCGGCGTATCCTCCGGAACAACTACCGTGGTGCGGATACCAAGCAGCTGTCCCACGTATGCGCAAGCCTGACCATGGTTTCCGGAGGAACTGGTAATGATTCCCTTCTTCAATTCATCCGGAGTCAGAGTTAAAATTTTGCTCAACGCCCCCCTGAGCTTGAAGGCGCCGGTAATCTGCAGCATCTCTGGTTTGAGATAGATTTGGCATCCGAGCCTTTCATCCATTCCCTTTCCCCGGAGCATGGGCGTACGGTAAATATAAGGTCGGATGCGCTTCTCGGCCGATAGTACGTCCTGTAAACTGACTGTCATGTTTTCCATAATGTTTCTTTCAATTCTATGTCCATAATCAATCAAAATGGCTCCCGCCGACCAGGGAAAGAGAGACAGAAGCGATTTCTTCAACCAGAGTGGATACCCACCACATGGCTAAAACAATTATCGGGTTATATTTATGTATCCATAACCAACTGTTAGGTAGGATGCATCCCCCTCAATCGATAGATTCCTGATGTCATACTGATTGAACCCGGGAAGGTTACACAGGGACACCGTTCTGATCCCAACCACGCAGTATATAGTAATCCTTTACCATCAAATCCATTTCCGCCGCTGTTAGGGCGTGTCCCGAAGGCAGTGTTTCTTTAAGCAGCCGTTTAGGAAGGCAATCACCTTCGGACCCGAGACCTTCACGAAGGTTGAACGTTCTTGTCAGCGTTGTAATGGCAGATGCGATTTCACGGAGTTTGGTTTTTGAAAGGTTTAAACCGGTTACCAGGCGAATCGCTTTCTCCAGCTCTTCCCACGAGTATAGGTCTCTGTAAAACCGGCATAAAATTAGCGTGTCGAATATATTTAGCCTGTTCTCGTAATCGACAAGCATTTCCGCCTTGCCTTCGACCCGTTCGGGTGGAATCAATCCAGCCAGTTCCGGTTTGTAGAAGGTCGTTCGCAGATGGCAGGCACCCCGCGGAGAGGTAGCAAAGGTCAAACCCATTCCTTTGAGAACACGAGGGTCGAATCCAGGCGGTTCCATGCCTTTGACGTGGACGGCGATATTCTCCAGCCCCCATTCTTTGGCAGCGTGAATGATGCCCTCGGCCAGAATAGCCCCGATGCCTTCTCTGGAGGCGATCTGCCGAAGGAGGTTAGCAATGGCATCGACATCCCCATACGCGATGGCGTCATTGATTTTGCCGCGCTCGCTGGCCTCCATCGCCAGAGCACACAAATTGCCGGCCGAAATTGTATCCATACCGAGTCGGTCGCAAAGATCGTTCAGGTAGGCGATTTCGGTGATATCCTCCACCATACACAAGCCCCCGAAGGAACAGATCGTCTCATACTCGGGCCCTTCGACCCGTGTGCCCTTGCGCCGGCCGCTGCGGATAGTTGCCAGTCGGCCACAGGCCATGAAGCACTTGGCGCAGGCATGGGGCTTTACGTCGTGTTCCCGGTGGTACGTTTCCCCGCTGATCTTTTCCCAATGTCCACAAGATCCCTGGGACCAGTACTTTGACGGGAAGGCGCCGGCCTTGTTCATCACCGCTACCATCATTGTGGTGCCTAAGCTGCGATAGGCCTTGGCGCCAGGCGACTGCTTGTTCGCCTTGGAAAAGGCCTTGGCATAGGCGGCAACACCTTTGGGATCGTAAAGGCTACGCCGCCGATTTCCCTGAAACACGATGGCCTTGAGCCGTTTGGCCCCCATGACCGCTCCCACGCCGGTGCGGCCGGCACAGCGCCACTTGTCGTTTGCAATAATGGCGTAACGCACCAATTTTTCGCCGGCTGGGCCGATGACGATAGCACCGGGTTTTCCCCTGTCCTTCATCTCGGAACCAAAGCGTTCCAGAGCCGCGCTCTCTGTCTTATACACGTCTTTGCCCCACAGATCTCCGGCATCGTGAAAGGTTGCTCCTTCGGGATTTATGTGGATCACCGTCGGACGTTCCGCTCGGCCCCGGATAAGGATGGCGTCGAAACCGGTGGCATCGATGGCTTCCGGCACCCGGCCGCCGGAGTAAGATTCCGCGTAGGATCCCGTCAGCGGCGACTTGGTGTAAACGCCGTAACGGCTGCCACCCCAAATGCTGTTCTGGCAGAACGGACCGGTGGCAATAATCAGATGATTGGCCGGTGAAAGGGGATCAACTCCTTGCTGGTTTCTTTCCAACAAAAGATGCGTCGCCAAGCCCTTGCCACCGAGAAATTCAGCGTAAATATTGTCGGGCAGACGCTCAATGGCAGCCGTCTTGCGGCTAAGATCGAGGGTGATAATACGACCGTAAAAACCGAACATAATTTATATCCTCCACTGCTTCGGCACTACTATTGGCGAACATCGCCGCCTTGGGCGAATCACCGGGTTCGGGGAGACCCGCGTTCATCACTGCGATGCCGCCGTTGAAGTCGAGGTGCAATTCCCCTCGACTTCAGTGAGAATGGAAACTCCCCTTTAGGATAAATTATTTCGCTTCGTATTTTTTTAAGACGGCAGCGATCTTTTCTTCTTCTCCCTTGATGATGTGGTAGCAATGTTCATCAGCAGGAAAGGCCATGGCCTTGACGTCCTTAATGTACGCGGACACCGCATTGATGTATACCTTTGCTACGTCGCAATACTTTTTGACGAATTTGGGGGTAAAGGCCTGAAACTGGCCCACCAGGTCGGAAATGATCAGCAGTTGACCGTCTGTCTCCAGACCGGCACCTATCCCATAAACCGGTATGGCCAACTTTCTGGTGATAAAGGAGGAGAGTTCGGGGGGAACCGCCTCGAGCAGCAGCAGTTGGGCACCTGCGTCCTGAACGGCCAGCGCATCCTCGATCAGCATTTGCGCCGATTCCGCGGTACGGCCCTGGGCTTTGTGCCCCCCCAACTGCCCGGAACTCTGGGGAGTCAGGCCGATGTGTCCGCAAACGACGATACCCGCGTCGACAATGGCTCGGATTCGGGAGACGGTACGCACCCCACCCTCGAGTTTGATGGCATCGACATTGGCTTCCTTGAGAAACCGACCGGCATTGGTAACGGCCACCTCGTCGGACTGTTGGTAGCTCATAAAAGGCATATCACCGATGACAAAAGCGGTGGGCGCTCCACGACGGACCGCCTCGCTGTGTACAATACACTGGTCCATGGTGACCGGCACGGTGCTTGGATAACCGTATACGCACATGCCCATGGAATCGCCAACGAGGATCATCTCGATACCGGCCGTTTCCTGGAACTGGGCCGTGGGAAAGTCATAGCAGGTCAACCAGGTCACTTTTTCGCCGTTTGCTTTTTTCTGATAAAGGTCGTTGATGGATATCTTTTTTCTGGCCATGAAAGGTCTCCTGTACAAAAAGCGTTGCTCCTTGGGGAAATAAAAAAACAGCCGTACGAATAATCAGGATGCCAATTTTTCGGCCGACAAACCTTCAGTCGGGTCCGATAAGCTGCACGGCACATTAACCTGGCATTTGGCGCAGCCGTGGGTTCGTTCTCCGAGGCCGAGTTTGATGCGGTTGTCCGAGTTAAAATAAAGACGCTGATTACAGCGTTGCCGGAGGATGCCTTCATCGATGGTTACTGCCTTCACCGGGCAACGGGCGACACACTGAAGACACTTTTGCCCTATCTTGTGCAAGCACAACTCTTTTTTGGAAACCAAAGGATGATTGCCGATATCGGCAGCGGTCACCATACTTCCCATGCGACCGGCACATCCTGAAGGCGTGATAAACTGTGCGTTTATACCGAAACGCCCCATATCGCACAAATAGCCCAGGTGCTTGTGTGACCAACGGGCAGCCATTGTATCATCATCCTCATCGGAATCAGGGTTTGAGGTTGAAGCCGTCAGTGCGCATTCGTAACCTTTCGCTTTAAGCACGACCTCCATATGCACCAGGGTCTTATCGATGAGGTCGTTCGTCACCTCGTAGGCGATGCCCCAATTGGGACAGGGAAACTTGCCCGGATGGTTCTCTCTTACCAACGATTCCTTGAAGGGAATAAAGAGAACGATCACTGTTTTGGCCGTGGGCATCAGATCCTCGGGCATCCAGTGGTTTTTAGCGGCCATTTCACGCAACTTCTTAAAACGGGCATCAACTGTAGCGGTGCAAAGCAACGGCTTCCGCCACCAGTGCGTTTCGTTATATTTTTGTGGGTACTCGTCTACGTACCGCTCAACTTCTTGCCTCAGCTCATTGATGCTGATCTGCATTCTAAAACCACCTCCATTGTGCATTTATCAACGGGTTCGGCCGACCAAGGTCGACCAAATCAAAAAATAGATATTAAAATGGCCTAATCGATTTTTTTCAAGAATTTCAGGAGCGACACGATCTCCTCTTTCTGATAGTCCTCAGCATCCGTCAGGGGTTGCATGCACTTGGACGATTCAATGATGCCCAAATGCTGCAAGGCGATTTTATGGACCGCCTGCCAACAGTTGTAGAAACCGAGGTCATTCCAGTAGATCAGGGTATTGCGGTAAACCTCTCTGGCTTTTTCGATCTGTCCGTCGTTCACAGCCTGCACCAGTTGGCTGCACTCTTCGGGGAA
>CAYUCJ010000192.1:0-6701 GCA_964443285.1 uncultured Desulfobacteraceae bacterium
CAAGGATTCATGGCGGCCACGAGCATGAAACTCGAGGGGTATGTGACCGTTGAATTTGCCCTCGCTATGGTCACCTGTCCGTCTTCCATGGGCTGACGCAGGACTTCCAGAACGTTTTTTCTGAATTCCGGCAGCTCATCGAGAAAGAGGACGCCGTTATGAGCCAGGCTCACCTCTCCCGGCTTGGGATTCTGGCCTCCGCCGATCAGTCCTGCGTCGGATATGGTGTGATGTGGGGATCTGAAGGGACGCAAAGAAATCAGTCCCCGGTCATTGGGCATGAGACCCATCACACTGTAGATCTTGGACGTTTCAAGAGATTCCTTGAAATTGAGAGCAGGCAGAATTGTGGACAGTCGCCTGGCGAGCATGGTCTTGCCGGAACCGGGCGGCCCAATCATGATCAGGTTATGTCCGCCGGCCGCGGCAATTTCCATTGCACGCTTGACATTTTCCTGGCCTCTGACATCCTCGAAACCGAATTCATAGCCGGATAGGTCAAAATCCGTCTTGATTTTCGCCTGGAAGGGACTTATTTTTGAGACGCCCTTCAGGGTTTCCACAACCTGGTACAGTGCTTCGACAGGGTAAATTTCGATACCATCGACCACGGCCGCCTCCGAAGCGTTCTCGAGGGGCAGGAAAATACCATTCAGGCCCAAGTCCCTTGCAGTGATGGCCATGGGCAAGGCCCCCTTGATCGGCCTGATCATGCCGTCAAGGGCCAGTTCACCCAGGAAGAGATAATGATTGCAGGCATTCTGATCAACCAGTTCCGTGGCCGCAAGAATACCCAGGGCCATGGGCAAATCGAATGCAGACCCTTCCTTTCGGATGTCCGCCGGCGCCAGATTTACCGTAATCCGGTCCGACGGAAAATGGTATCCGGAGTTCTTGATGGCCGCCTTGACACGCTCCTTGCTTTCCCTGACGGCCCCCTCGGGAAGGCCGACCGTTGCAAAAGTCGGCAGGCCCTGGGCAATATCGACTTCCACTTCCACGACGTATGCATCGATTCCAATGACGGCACTGCTGAGGATTTTCGCGAGCATGCAATTCACACTTTCGGAAGGTTGACAGAAGTGTTGCAAGTCATCCAGCGCCGACGCTCCTTTCAAAAGGTGTGCGCTGGGAAGGCGCGACTGATGGATCGCTCGGGATAATTAACCTTTACATCTATCACAGCAGATGGTATAAAGTAAAGTTTAATAAAAGAAACCAGTGATGATGTCATCGATAATCCCGGAACAGGGTCGTCAGCCAACAGCCCCAGTGATTATCCGGGTCGGATCAACCAAATTCCCCGTCTCGTTTGCGCAACATGTGCTTCGACTTTGGATTTGGCGACATTCCTGATCATCAGGAAAGTATCATAAACACGAGGAGACACATATGGCAAGAATTACTGTTGAGGATTGTCTGAAACAGGTCAACAACCGTTTTGCGCTCATCCATCTCGCGGCCAAACGCGTTCGTCAACTGAGAAAAGGCGCCGAACCCCTGGTGGCGACAAAGAACAAGGACGTGGTTGTCGCCCTGAGGGAAATAGCCGCCGGAAAGATTTTCCCGATGACCCGGGAAGAGGTGGAGGCTCTGGAAGAGGCCCGTCAGATGGCGTTGGCCGAGGAACTGGCCCAGTCTACCCAAGAAGAAAGCCCCTCTGAAATGGAAGCCGATGAGGCGGCCCAACAGGAGCCGGAACCTGAAGGAAAGTAGTCATGCACAAGAGGGATTATTACGAAGTCCTGGGTGTGGCCAGGGATGCCGGTGATGAACAGATAAAAAAGGCTTACCGTAAGCTCGCCTTGAAATTTCATCCTGACCGGAACCCGGGCGACAAAGAAGCGGAAGAGCATTTCAAGGAAGCCTCTGAGGCCTATGAGGTGCTCAGGGATGGGGAAAAAAGGCAGATCTACGATCGGTTCGGTCACGAAGGCCTGGCAGGGACCGGGTTTAGAGGGTTCACCGGCTTTGACGACATCTTTTCAAGCTTTGGAGACATCTTCGAGGATTTTTTTGGTTTCGGGAGACGGTCAGGAGGGCGATCCACGGCGCGTCAGGGGACCAATCTCCGTTACGACCTGGAACTTTCCCTGGAAGAAGCCTTTGATGGAAAAGAAGAGGAAATCTCCTTCGACAAGTTGGAGAACTGTGAAACCTGTGACGGATCGGGCCTGACCCCGGGCTCTGAACCTCAGTTGTGTACCACCTGCCAGGGCAGAGGCCAGGTGATAAGGTCCCAGGGCTTTTTTCAAATCAGCACTACCTGTCCGGTATGTCAGGGACAGGGGCGGATCATCACGGACCCCTGCAGGGAATGCAGCGGAGAAGGCAAGATACGTGTTCAGAAAAAGGTTACGGTCAAGATACCGGCAGGAGTAGACAGCGGCTCTCAGCTTCGTTTGCGGGGAGAAGGGGAACCGGGTCAGTATGGCGGACCGCCGGGAGACCTTTTCGTTGTGCTCTTTGTGCGCGAGCATGAATTCTTCTCACGCGACGGTGACAACCTGGCCTGCCGGATTCCGGTTTCATTTGTTCAGGCGGCGCTGGGAGACAGTCTGGTGATACCTGTGCTTGGAAGTGAAGAAGGTTATGAGCTTGAGATCCCCGATGGCACCCAACCCGGCGACGTCATCAGAGTCAAGGGGCAGGGAATGCCGGGACTCAGGAAAGGCCACAGCCGCGGTGATCTTTTTGTAGAAATTCTCGTGAAAATACCCCGCCATCTAGACCAGCAGCAACGGGAAATACTGGAAGCATTCGCAGAAACCGAAGACCTCAGAATAACGGAAAAGAAAAGAAAGGGAAAACATTTCTGGGAGAAAATAGGCAAACAGTAAATTTCAAGGCTCGACGCGATACGTGTTTTCCCTTTACATTACCCTTTTTTTCTGTTAATTGATTTTTTTTCTAAGGAGCTCATATAGAAGAATGGTGACAGATAAGAAAAAAGAGTATTTCAAGGATTTCCTGAACGAGCGGTTGGACACGCTTCTTAACGAGGCGAACAAGACTGTCACGGGAATGGTCGACCAGGGTGACAATTTTCCCGATCCGACGGACCGTGCCTCCCTGGAATCCGACCGGAACTTTACCCTTCGCATCAGGGACCGGGAAAGGAAACTCATCGTCAAGATTAAAGAAGCCCTCGAGAGAATTGATAACGGGACCTATGGAATCTGCGATGAATGCGGGGAAGACATTTCCGAACAGCGCCTCAAGGCGCGGCCTGTCACAACCTTGTGCATTGACTGCAAAAAGAAACAGGAATCTGAAGAAAAATTGAAGGGCTTATAACGGATATACAGTCCATTGCCTTGTCAATAAGCACATAGCCGGCGCATGGGTCATGCCCGGCTTTTTTTTCCCCGGAAAATACCATTTTGCTGAGAAGAATATATCCTTGCTTCATCGCTCCAACACTCGAAGAGATTGAGACAGGTCCTCGTGAAAGACGCTTTGCACCAACAGGTTATCACCAGCCACATCAATGCTGATTTTGATGCCTTGGGTTCCATGTTAGCGGCCCGGAAACTCTACCCGGGAGCTACCATGGTCTTTTCAGGTGCCCAGGAAAAACACTTGAGAGATTTCTTTCTCCATTCCAGTTCCTACCTCTACGATTTCGCAAAGTTGAAAGATATCGATCTGGACAACGTGAAAAGGCTCGTTCTGGTAGACACCCGCCAGCGAAGTCGTATAGGAAAATTTACAGAACTCCTTGACCGGCAGGGAGTCGATATTCACATCTACGACCATCATGCCGGATTCAAAGATGACATCAGAGGGGATTTCGAGGTTATCCGCCCCACCGGGTCGACGACAGCCATCCTCGCCGATATTCTCAGGGAAAAAGGATTAGGCGTGACACCCGACGAAGCAACCATTATGTGCCTGGGGATTCATGAGGACACGGGTTCTTTTACCTTTTCTTCGACAACCGCCGAAGACTACGAAGCAGCGGCATGGCTCGCCCGGCAGGGTGCAAACCACAGTGCCATAGGCGATATGCTCACCCGCGAACTGACTGCGGAACAGATCTGGCTCTTGAATGATCTCACCCAATCGGCCGTAACCCGTAACATCAATGGTGTGGAAATCGTCTTTTCAAAGGTCATCAGGGAAAACTACGTGGGTGACTTCGCAGTGTTGGTACACAAATTCATGGAAATGGAGAATTTGAATGTTGTTTTTGCCCTCGCCCAGATGGAGGATAGAATCTATCTCGTGGCAAGAAGCCGCATACCGGAAGTGAACGTGGCGGATATTGCCCTGGCACTCGGCGGCGGCGGGCACCCCTATGCGGCTTCCGCCACGATAAAGAACAGGACCCTCATACAGGCGGAGCGTTCCCTCCAGGCTCTCCTGAGAAGCAGGACCGAACCCGTTCAGCGGGCCAAGGCCCTCATGACTTCACCTGTTATTTACGTCCATCCCGGCGCCACGGTCAAAGAAGCGGCTGAATTGATGACCAGGTACAACATCAACGTCCTGCTGGTCATGGAGGACAGTGGGAATTTGAAGGGTTATGTCACCAGACAAACGGTTGAAAAGGCGAACTTTTTTGGGCTCAATCATCTGAGCGTCAGTGACTACATGAACATCGATTTTCCCACCGTTCAACTTGACGCCCCCCTGAAAGAGGTGCAGGACCTCATTATTCAAAACAAACTCAGAATTCTTCCGGTGATGGAAGGTGAGAGTGTCGCGGGTGTCATCACCCGGACGGACCTACTCAATATCCTGGTAGGTGAGCCCCTGATTCCGGAACTGTTCTACGAATTAAAGGATGCCCCCGGGCTGCTCAGAAAGAAAAAGGTCTCCGGGACCCTCAAGGAAAGGCTGCCCAGAAACGTCATCAAGATCCTCAAGAATATAGGCCAAGTTTCTGATTCTCTAGGCTATAATTCATTTCTTGTCGGCGGACTGGTGAGAGACGTTCTTCTCAAGAGAGACAATCTGGATGTGGACATTGTCGTCGAGGGAGACGGCATCCGGTTTGCCCAGGAGTTCTCAAAAAAATATGGCCCCCGGGTCAGGAGCCACAAGAAATTCGGGACGGCCGTTTTGATCTTCCCCGACGGTTTCAAGGTGGACATCGCCACCGCCAGGCTGGAATACTACGAAACGCCCGCAGCCGCCCCCATCGTTGAGACCAGCAGTCTCAAAATGGATCTCTACCGCAGAGATTTTACCATTAACAGTCTTGCCGTAAAATTGAACAGACGGGACTACGGAACGCTTCTGGATTTTTTCGGCGGTCAGAAAGATATCAAGGAAAGGGTGCTCAGGGTACTTCACAACCTGAGTTTTGTTGAAGATCCCACGCGCATACTGCGTGCCATTCGGTTTGAGCAAAGGTTCGGGTTCAAAATCGGCAAGCTTACGCTCGCCCTCATCAGGAATGCCATTAAAATAAACTGCTTCAAAGACCTTTCGGGCCACAGACTCTTTACGGAACTGAAGCTTGTTCTCAAAGAGGACAACCCAGTCGAGGCCATAGAAAGAATGGATCAACTGAACCTTTTCGAAGTCATACACCCCGAGATCAGATTGACCGACGACCTGCGCCTTGTCTTTGAGGAAATCAGGCGTGTGGTTTCATGGTACCCCCTGCTCTACCTCGAGGAACCCCTGGACAGCTGGAAGGTGTACTGGCACGGGCTCACTTCGGGCCTGGACATGCGGGCTCTGAGCCGATTTGGCGAAAGGCTGGGAATGATAGACGAAGAAGGCCGTAGGATGATCGCCCAGAGAAAATCCGCCGGCGAACTTCTCGAAAAACTGTACCGATTCAACGGCACGCATCATGAACTCCATGCCCTTTTGATACTTTACGACACTGAAACCCTTCTCTTCTTTATGGCCAAGGCCACGAGTGACAAGATCAAGAGATATATCTCGCTATATTTTACAAGATTGCGAGGGACACGGCCTCTGCTGAAAGGCAAGGACCTGGTGGACATGGGTTTCACTCCCGGACCGACCTTCAAGAAGATCCTGGAAGGGCTGCTCAAGGCCAGGCTGAATGAAGAGGTGAAGACGCGGGAAGATGAGATAGCCTTCGTCCGGCAGCACTTTAAAGAAAGTCAAGCAAGGGCATAGTCGAGCACTGAGGAGAAAACACACTCGTTACGCCATCACTTCAGTGTTTCTATAAGATCGAAAGTCAGAATACCATGAAATTTCAATCATATAGGGATATCTACGGCAAGAGCCAAAATTATTTTTTGGGAGGAAACAGCACGGCATGAAAAAAAGAATTGTGAGTGGCATGAGACCAACCGGAAAAATGCACCTGGGGCATCTTCACGGCGCCCTTTTAAACTGGAAGAGGCTGCAGGAAGACTATGACTGTTTCTATTTTATCGCCGACTGGCATGCTTTGACCAGCGAGTATGCAAAGCCGGACATCATCAGGGAGACCACCCGCGACATCGTCATGGACTGGATTTCAGTAGGGCTTGATCCGGAGGTCTGCACCATATTCATCCAGTCCAGCATAAAGGAACACGCGGAATTGTACCTGATCTATTCCATGATCACCCCGCTCACCTGGCTTGAAAGAAACCCCACCTACAAGGAACAGCTCAAAGAACTCAACCAGCGTAATCTCAACACTTACGGTTTCCTGGGTTACCCGGTTCTCCAGGCCGCGGACATACTCATGTACATGGCCAACGGCGTGCCCGTGGGAGAGG
>CAYUCJ010000193.1:0-6683 GCA_964443285.1 uncultured Desulfobacteraceae bacterium
TCTCATGAGGCCCATTTATTCCAACAGTTTTACCCCTTTTGTATATTTATCGTTAAGATGTTACCCCATTTCTGTCTCACATATCCCGGTAATGTGCAACTTCTTGTGATTCTATCAATCTTGCGCAGGCAAAGGGGCTATTCCGAATTGGTATCCGGATGCTCATCCAGAAATCTGTAGAGCGTTGCGCGGCCCACTTTCAGAAAGCGCGCCGCTTTGGCCTTGTTGCCGCCCGTCTCTTTCAGTGCGGCTGAAACCCTGTCCCGGTCCAGTTTTCTGGAAGGACCCCGGGTGCGGCTCTGTGATGCCCATTCACGCAGCTCCGTTGGCAGGTGTTCCCGCCTGATGCCCTCCCCTTTGCTCATGATGAGGGCGAAACGGATGGCGCTCTGGAGCTCCCGGACATTGCCCGGCCATGGATAATGGACCATCAGCGCCAGGGCTTCTTTGGAAATCCCCCTGGCCTCATACCCTTCTATTGCCGTCTTTCTCAGGAAGTGGTCCACCAGGAGAGGGATGTCGTCTTTTCGTTCCCTGAGAGCGGGTATCGTTATGGGAACCACCCTGATGCGGTAGTAGAGGTCTTTCCGAAAATTCCCTTTCGCCACCTCTCTGGCGAGGTCCCTGTTGGTTGCGCTGACGAGCCTTACGTTTACGGTCGTATTCTTTTCCCCGCCCACACGTTCGAATGTCCCCTCTTGGAGGACCCTCAGGAGCTTGACCTGTACGGTCTGGGGGAGTTCCCCCACTTCATCCAGGAACAGGGTCCCGCCGTCGGCCAGTTCAAACCTCCCCTTCTTGTCCCTTATGGCCCCGGTAAAGGCCCCCTTTACATGCCCGAACAGTTCGCTTTCAAGCAGACCTTCTGGAAGAGCTGCACAGTTCACCGGGACAAAGAGCCGGCCTGATCGAGGGCCTTCGTTGTGGATGGCCGCAGCGACCAGTTCCTTGCCGGTCCCGCTTTCCCCCTGGATCAGCACGGGGACATCCACGTCCGAGACATCCCGTATGGTCTCAAAGAGTTCGAGCATCCTCGCGTCCCTGCCGATGATCCCGCTGAAACTCTGCTCCGTCTTGAGCCGTGTGCGCAGTTTGTTCAGTTCGGTGATATCCTCGAGCATCACGATAGCCATGCGTTTTGCGTTGTGCTCAAAGGGGGCGGCCGTGATCAGGAAGGTAATGGGCCTCACCTTTCCGTTCAGCTGAGCTTCCACCTGGGCCCGTTTTCTCTGGATCGCGTCCCCTGAAATGGCCTGCAGAGCCGTGTCCCGTACTGCACAGGCTCTGCACTCCTCTGCAAAACCGCATCCTTCGACTGTCCTCGATGCCACGATACACCCGATGGCATCTCCCGGTCGCTTTGAGAGCACTGCATCGCCGGAGATCCCGTATGTCTTCAAGAAGAAATCATTGGCCGCATAAATGCGCCTGTCGTGATCCAGCAGAAGAACCCCGCACGGGATGGCATTGAACAGGGTCTTGAGAAATGCCTTATTGTCAAGAAACGCTTTGATCCTGATTCTATTCATTTGATCAACGACTCTGCTTCACGATGGGTTTCAAACGCACTCTTTCTGTTTCAACCATAGGGGATCACCGGCGCATGAAGACACTTCCAGGCGAGCCCAACCCGTTAATTAAAAAGCTAATAAAGGCCTGACGCTTTGTCAAGAAAATGGCCGGATCTCCACCTTGATTGAACCTCGGGAAAATTGTTAGCCATGATCCCAACATGGGAAAGCGCCCAATCGTATTTCACAGGGTCGTTTTCTGAATAGGCCCTCAGGACCTCGGTTATCTCGAGGGCGGCGGCCTGGGACGGGGCCCTCCTGGAAGTGAATCCCAGTTCCCTTGCCACTTTAAAGATATGGGTGTCGAGGGGGATCACAAGTTCCCGGGGGTTTATGAAATCCCAAAGGCCAAGATCGATGTTGTCATTCCTCACCATCCACCTGAAAAACATGCACAACCTCTTGCATGGAGACCCTTTGAGCGAACACGGGATCAGGTAATATACCTCACCGAATAAAGACATGAACTTCTCGAGGAGATCCGAGAAACGCCCCTCAAGGTAGTTCTGCCTTACAAAACCGCCCAACGAACCGTGTTTTCTAAAGATCTCTTTGATCACCTTGAAGAAGCGGTGCAGATCAGCCCCGGTAACAAACCGGTATTTGAACGCCCGCAGCCGCGCTTCAGGCTCGTCCCCAAGCGTCAAGATGTATTTCAGCGGTTCGCCTCCGACGATCTCAAGGAGACCGTCCATGGCCTTAAATATCTGGGTCACCTTTCCAAAGGCCATTGAAGAGGCGATCAGGCCGACCACCTCCCGCTCCGAAGGGTTCTCGAATCTGTAGACATATTTTATCGGATCAAACGGGATCCAGCCCTTATCGTTGTATTTCGAATAGAGGGCCTCCAGTTTCGCCTCCAGGATTTCCTCACGTTCTTTCAATTTTGGCGCAAGCCCCCTTTCCGTCGGCTTATTGAAAGTCTCTTTTGAACGGTCTGTCAAGTCTCTTTTCTCTTTAGTCCGTCAGTTCGGTGACTGGGGAATTGAATGGAAAGGCCCGGTCCCACGCTTACGGGGCCGGGCCTCTGGGAAGGGTATTTCAGTTTTTGGTTGATGGGCTACTGTGTTCTGGGAAGCACCTCGGGCGGCTTATTGGGATTCCCGGTGGCGTTGGGAAAATCCGTCGCCTTATAGGCCTTTCTGTTGTGCGCGATCAGGTCGTTGGCGTCTTCCATGTACCTCACGAAGCGCTTTTTGCACTCATAGAAGCCATGCCACCAGGAGTAATCCGGGGCCATCATGGCCGTACCCATGCGCGCCCGGCGGCCCTCGTGATGCCAGAGTTCGTAAAATTCCACTTCGAGCCTTTCGTCAAAGAACCTGCTCTTGTCCAGCAGACCTTTAGCGTACAACTCATCCAGCTTCGCCTTGGCCGGTTTGAAGTAAACGTTGTTGTACTCTCCGACGACCTTGTCCAGCTTGACGTAATGATCATCCACCCAGTGCTCGGAGTGACATTACACGCAGATGGCCTTCATCTTGTTCCGCTCGGTCTTCCAGTTGGTCTTGGCCGGAAAGGACATAAAATTTTTCGGGCGAACCGTCAGAGGGACCTGGATTTCCCATGAGAACCTTTCGGTCACATCGTGGCTGGTCAGGACCAAACCCGCCCAGGACATGTGGCAGGAGGCGCAGGTGGGGCCACGGAAATCCACACCCGGCGTCCAGGTCCCTGGAGCGGCGTTCCAATTGTACTCACCCCCATGGGCCTACTGCTTCGCCTCGTCGGGATGGCATCGGGAACAGTCCTTGGGTGTTACAACCGCAGAGATAGGGACCTTGTACTCTTTTGTCCCGTATTTCTCATCAGACCGCTCATACTGCTTGTAGTGTTCCTTGCTCACATCCGCATCGAACTCCTCGCCCTTGTGGCAGTCCAGGCAGGTAATGTTGGCCGAGGCATGGCGGCTGTGGGCCCAATCCGCTTGGCATAGGGATAAAGCCATCTATTCCCTATTCCCTGCGCTTTGAGCATTGAAAAATCACGAAACCATGCTAATATTTAATAAAAATGACCCTTTCATGACATGACCTTCACAGGAGGCCGGACATGACCGAGAGCAGGAAAATAAAGCGAATCCTGAAAAGTGAACCCACCATCGAAGGAGCCGGCGTTCGCCTCAAGCGGGTCTTTGGATTCAAACATGTGCCCCTGGTTGACCCCTTTCTCCTCCTGGACGATTTCCGGTCGGATAACCCGGAGGACTTTTTGAAAGGGTTTCCCTGGCATCCGCATCGTGGAATCGAGACCATCACTTACATTCTCCGGGGAGACGTGGAGCACGGAGACAGCATGGGAAACCGCGGGATCATTTCCACGGGAGACGTGCAGTGGATGACAGCAGGAAGCGGGATTATCCACGAGGAAATGCCCAAAGGGGGTGCGGATGGCGTCATGCTCGGATTTCAACTTTGGGCCAATCTCCCCGGCTCCCGGAAAATGATGGAGCCCCGGTATCGGGACGTGAAGCGTGCACAGATCCCTGAGGTCGTTCTGCCCGGCGGCACAAGGGTCAGGATCATATGCGGCAGGGTTGGGGACGTGGCAGGGCCTGTTCGGGACATCGTCATTGAACCTGAATACCTCGACATAACGGTACCTCCTCAAAAAGTATTCATTCACCCGACCCAGCGAGAGCACACGGTTTTTGCCTACGTCATCGAGGGGAAGGGTTCTTTCTCCAGGGGTGATGGTCCCTTCGTGACCAACGGAAATCTGGTCCTCTTTCATGACGGTACGGAGATCCGGGTTTCGACGGAAGATGAGCACGTCAGGTTTCTGCTCGTATCCGGCCGGCCAATCAATGAACCGGTCGCCTGGTACGGACCGATCGTGATGAATACGAAAGAAGAACTCCGGGTGGCTTTTGAGGAGTACCGCAACGGGACGTTTATCAGGCACGGGCCGGCATAGTTCTCCCGTAGCCTTTGGGATTTACGACTCCATTAATCTTGGATTTCAATGGATATTATAACCAGAACCAATAAATTGCTTGAAAAAGGTGAAACCTTTTGTCTTGCCACCGTTATCACCTCGGACTCCCCTGGTTTCGTGGCCGGCCAGAAATTCATAGTCCGTGCCAATGGGTCCGTGCAAGGGGAGGATGAAAACGAACAGTTGTATTCGGCTGTTCAGAGTCGAGCCCTACAGGCAATCAAAGAGAAGAAAACCTGCCTGGCGGAGATCAGGCCGGGACTTCACGTGTTTTTCGACCTCCTTTTACAGGAATCCAGACTGCTTGTCTGCGGGGCCGGTCACATCGCGGTCCCTCTGGTGCGTTTCGCAAGGGAAGTCGGCTTTCATGTTACCGTGCTCGACGACCGTTCCGATTTTGCACACCCCTCCCGTTTTCCCGGAAGTACGGTTGTGGCGGAAGACTTTACCTCCGCACTGCGGGACATGTCTCTGGGTCCATCAACGTATGTGGTAATTATTACTCGGGGGCACGAGCACGACGTGGACTGCCTCATGGAGATCCTCCCCGAGAAAACGGCCTATGTGGGGCTGATCGGGAGCCGCCGACGGGTGCGGTTCGTTCTCGAATGGCTGGAGAAAAGCGGATTTTCAAGAACGCGGTTGAATGACATCTTTACGCCCATCGGGATCCCCCTTGGTGCTGAATCTCCCGAAGAAATTGCACTCGCAATCGTGGCTGAACTGGTGTGCGTACGACGCAAGGGCGGCGGACAGGCACGGGTCATCAGACGTGCCGTAGGAGTAGACCCATGACCGACCAGGAAATATTTCAAAAGCTCTCTGAATTGAAAAAGCAGGGCATCGAGGTGGCGCTTGCCACCATTGTCGAAACAGCCGGGTCGACGCCCCGGGGCGTCGGAGCGAAAATGATTATTTGTGCCGATGGAACCGGTTACGGGTCCGTAGGGGGCGGATGTGGAGAGAGCCAGGTGCGAAGTGCAGCAATGCGTTGCCTGCTCACCACCAAAAAGCCCGAAACGCTCGAAGTGGACCTGATGGACGATCTGGGTACAAGGGGGGGAGACGTCTGCGGCGGGAAAATGCTCATGTTCGTTGAGCCCTTAACCTGAACCGTAAAGAGTCTTCATGGAGAACATACGAATCGGGGTCAGCACCTGTCTCATGGGCGAGCCGGTCAGGTACGACGGCGGACATTCCCACGACCGGTATGTGACCGATACGCTGGGCCGATATGTGGAATTTGTACCTGTTTGTCCGGAGGCTGAGGCGGGCCTGGGCGTACCCCGGGAACCCATGCGTCTTGTGGGAGACCCAAAGTCTCCTCGCCTTATGACCATCAAGACGAGCAAAGACATGACGGATGTTCTCCTCACGTGGGCCAGGCAAAGGGTCAGGGAACTAGCGGATGAAGACCTCTGCGGATTCATTTTCAAAAGCAAGTCTCCCAGCAGCGGCATGGAACGAGTAAAGGTCTACGGTAAAGGGGGCATGCCGGTCAAGAAGGGTGTGGGGCTCTTCGCCGCGGCCTTCATGGAGAGCTTCCCGCTCGTTCCCGTGGAAGAGGACGGAAGGCTTCACGACCCCGGTTTGAGAGAGAATTTTATTGAACGCATCTTTGCCCTCAAAAGGTGGCGGCTTACCCAGACCGGGCAAAAAACCATAGGAAGCCTCGTTTCGTTTCACACCGTTCACAAGCTGCTCATCCTCTCCCACAGCACCAACTACTACCGGGAAATGGGGAGATGGGTGGCCCAAGCCAAAGGATTAAGGATAGACGAGGTCTATGCCCGCTACGAATCCCTCCTCATGGAGGCGTTGCGTTTGCGGGCCACGGTCAAGAAGCACACCAATGTACTCCACCACATGATGGGCTATTTCAAGAAGGAGTTTGCCCCGGATGAAAAACAGGAACTTCTTGAAGTAATCGGGGATTATCAAAACGAGATGGTCCCCCTCATTGTTCCCATAACCCTTTTCAAACACTACGTCAGAAAATATGAACAACTCTATCTCCAGAACCAGGTCTACCTCTCCCCCCATCCATCGGAACTCAGCCTTCGAAATCATGTCTGATCGTCCTCCCTCTTGCCTTGGAGAACAAGCCGGAGGAAAAGGGGCCTTATTGTCGGCCTACTATTTCCTGTAGGCTGCATCACTGCGAACCTGCGTGCC
>CAYUCJ010000194.1:0-6658 GCA_964443285.1 uncultured Desulfobacteraceae bacterium
AATGCTTCAACCGCTGCATCCAGGCTCGCAAATGCGGTGATCATGATCACTTTGATTTCCGGGGACTCTTTTTTTATTGTGTTCAGAACCTCCATGCCGTCAATGCCTTTCATCTTCAAATCCGTAATGACCACATCGAATTTTTCTTCTTTCAGTCTCGCGAGAGCCGGCTTTGCGTCCAGAAAGGCCTCTACCTCATAGCCATCTTGTCCAAAAGAGCTTTTTATCATTTTCCCCACAATGTTTTCATCATCGATTACCATAATTCTATGGCCGTTCATTGTTGACCTCCTTTGTCGTATAACTGGGTAACTGTATGGTGAAAGTTGCCCCACCTCCCACCTTGCTTCTCACATTGATTCTCCCTTTATGTTTCTTTATGATGCCATAACTGATAGACAAACCCAACCCCGTCCCTTCCGTGCCCTTGGTACTGAAAAATGGGTCGAAGATATGGGGCAAGAATTCTTGGGGGATTCCTTTCCCGGTGTCCTCGATTTCTATAATAATATCATCGTTGGATACTGCAAGTTTCGTCCGAAGAAAAACCGTACCGCGGCCAGACATTGCGTGCATGGCATTGGTGAGCAGATTCACCAATACTTCCCGAATCTTATTTTCATCAATGAAAACAGGTGGAAGGTCCTCCTGCAATTCCAATTTGGTCTCAATGCCGGACACATCGAGCATATTCTGTACCAGCTTAAGAGAATTCTTCATGACAATATTGATGTC
Organism: uncultured Desulfobacteraceae bacterium; assembly: GCA_964443285.1. Classification (GTDB taxonomy): domain Bacteria; phylum Desulfobacterota; class DSM-4660; order Desulfatiglandales; family Desulfatiglandaceae; genus CAYUCJ01. Next base: position 736 of record CAYUCJ010000194.1, read on the forward strand.
AGCAACCTTGAAATCTCTTTGCTTGGCCCTCGAAAAATCCAGAAGATCCTCTACGATACCCCTTATCCGCTCGGTCTCATCCAGCACCGTCCTCACGTAATCAATCTTATCTTTTTCTGAAAGGTGTTCAAAGAGTTCCAGATAGGTCTGGGCGGTCATTGAAATATTATTGAGCGGATTGCCCAGTTCGTGCGCCACGCCGGCGGTGAGTGTCCCCAGAGATGCCAGTTTTTTCGATTGAACGAGCTGTTCATGGCCCGTCTTCAGTTCTTCACACATTGAATTGATGGCGGCCATGGCCGACCCCAGCTCATTATTCGGTATCTTCCCTTCAATTTTCACGAAGTTTCCTTCAGATATGGAATTCGCCGTCCTTTCTATTCGACGAAGGTTTTTGAACATTCTTGAAAAGAACAAATAACTACTCATGATGGCGACCAGTATAACAAGACCGAAAAAAGAGAGTAATGTGCCTTTTGAAGCGGCAATAATACCGTTTACCTCTTGCCTCTCGATGCGTACCATCTTTTCAGAAAACAATCTTAACGCCCTCCCTGCCTCCCGGGCAGCTGTTTCGATGTCATGCGTCTTCCCGTACCTTTCAGTGGTTTCTTCCATTTTGTGAATGGCATTTTCATATCGCTTGAGATTCAATTGGAGCTTCTCGAAATTCTCATCACCGATGGCCCTGACGATATTTGATCGCATCTTTTCAATAGTCAGGTAGTTCTCCTGGATCTGCTTCTTGATGCTTGGGATCGCTGAATCGTCTCTATAGAGGAAATAGTTCTTTTCAGACAGTCTCATTTCCAGAAAAGAGGCATTCAGAGTGTCGGCTATCTCAACAAAGCGCAATTTGGCGAGGAGGAGACCAAAATCATGGTAAGAAAAGGCGGCGACCAGGATGATGGATATGATGCCGAGGCTGTTCGCAAGTATAATCTTGTGTACCAGCTTCATGCCTATCCCGGATTACATTGGAGCAGGGGCCATTGGCTATGGACCTTTCCGTCGCGATCAATAAATGGGTATGACATCCACACGCACCTCTTTTACGCCGGGCATCTCCATGAGGATGCTGCGAATATCGTCTGTGAGCGCTTCCTCTTGCTGCAGGCTTCGTTTAATGTGAACGGTAACCGTCCCATCCTCGGCGGAAACCTCGACATCAGCGTAAAAGTTCATTAAATCCGATAGAATCTTTGCAGCCAGGCTTTCATTCTTAAGAACCTTCCGGGACTCTGTGCTCGTCTGAAAAGAAGGAAGCTTTACAGTCGTGAGAATTTTTTCGACCGCGTCATCGATCGTAAGTCTTCCGATGACCAAACCAAGATCATACATGCTGAGATCCCATGGATCCTTTTCGTGGAAATACATGGCCCATTTTTTCCGTTCTTTATCAAATTTTTCAATGATTTTCTTGGCTTCCTTCTTCGAAACATCTTCCCGTTCCATGATTTCTTTCACGCGCTCCTCCATCGTGGCAGAAATCATAACTCTGAGCACATTGGGAATCCCTTCCAGCAAAAACTGACCTGCTAATGCATGATAAACCACATTATCTCTTGCCGCAAATTCCAGAAGAGCAGAGCGAATGTAAGCGATGTATTTCTTTTTTCCATAGCTGAAGCGGTCCCGGAGTGTAGGCGCGTTTTCAACGGCCCGCCGCAGCCAGTTTTCCGGAATATCGAATTCTTGTGAAGCCAGACTGATTACTTCTTCAGAGATACATTGATAATTCAGCTCCTGCGCCACTCTTTCAGCGATCTTCTTTCCATGACTGTAAGAAGCTCTAGCGATGGCGATGATAGACATGCTGACCTCCTTGGTTTACAAAATCAGAAAAGCAACAACTGGGAATGCGGTTTCTCAATATTCTTGTTCATTTGTGCTTCATCAGCCTATGGGAATCAAGCCCAACACCCCGGTCAACACGATGATTCCACAAATCAGTGACAGGGCCCCGTATAATCTGTCTCCCTCCTTAAAAAGCACCGCTGAGGAAAGAAAAAGGGCCGGGACGACTGAAAAGACAGCCAGTGAAATCCCGAAGGCGGACAATCCATCTCCAGTCGTCAGATGGGAAAAATACCAATGTCCCATTGGGAGTGAGCCAGTAATGCCTTGCCAGATCCGGGAAGGAGAATCCCCTTTCCACACCGAAGAAAGCCAGTAGGAAACAGGCACATAGTTATCTCTGGTCATGAAGGCAAGCATAGATCCAACAAAGACGATCAAAGAGCCAAACATAACCCCCCAGTAAATAATCTGTCCATAGACCAAACCGGCAAAAGGAGCTTTCAGCTTTTCATGCGGCATATTTCCTCCTTAGATTCAACCCACAAAGGGAATGTGTATTCCAAATGCACCTCCCAACCCCCGGCCGATCAGCTTTATGGAGGAAAGAACAAGAATGAAGATCAGGATCTTCCGCACAAAACCAGCCCGAATCCTGATGAGAAGATGCGCCCCCAAAATTCCGCCCACAACATGCCCCAGCATCCACGGAGCTGCCAGTATGGCGATAAGCGCGCCGTATGTTATGTAGGTCCAGATGGCTGTAGCGTCGCTGACGGCCAGGAGGACCCCGCTGCACGCGGCTGCAATCTTGACCGGCGCCATCATGACGAGATTGAGCGTCGCGGTGAGAAACGCGCCCCCGCCCATACCAAAAAAGCCCCCAATGAAGCCGAGAAAAATAAAAATAAGCGCCCCTGGAAGAGCCTGGACCAATTGATAATCAATGACTCTCCCCAATGAGCCTTCCCAATAGGACCCTTTGAGGCCAAGTTTTACAGAAAGCGGATCAATATGTTCCGGCTCGGGGTACTCTGTTTTGCCACCCCCGGTGAACAAGAAATAGGCAATTACAAGCATGAGGAGTCCTAGTGAGAGGCGAACAAGACCATCGCCCACAGCCCCCAGGGCATCGTGCAGGTATATGGCGCAAACACTCCCTGCAAGGGCCCCAATAGTAATGGGTACCCCGCAAAAGAATACGACTCTCAGGTTGGCCAACCTACTCTTCATGAAAGGTCCCGATGAGATCAACCCACCGAACATGGCCACCACCAGACCCGTCGCTCTGATGACCAGGCTGTCCATGTGGGTAAAACCGAGCATGATGGGGGTAAATATAACCCCCCCTCCAATACCTGCAATAACCGCGATGATCGCGATGGCCGTGCTGATTAGAAAAGACCCCACAATGATAAGCCACATGGCTGCCGGGCTCAGAATCTCGGTCCCTTGAACTTTTGAAAATACGGCCATGACCATATAGCCACCGACCAGCAACAGAATGAGTATCGATAACTCCGGGACACTGGTCACGATGCGTCTCAATGCGCCCTTTCTTTTCTTCCCTCCCCCGTGTCTGGCCTCTTCTTTTTGCTTTTTCTTTGAAACCGCTGAGATCGACCTAAACACCTCCTGCTCCATATAAAAGCGCCCCCCAATTTAGAAATGACTGGTTATGAAGAGAACCTGTCTGGTAACGCATTGAAATCACTAATCAAAAGAGATATGCCCAAATCATCAATCCGAAAGATCCCTAGGCTTCACGCCCACATGCACTTCTTTCACGCCATCTATTGATTTGGCAATCGCTTCAATATCCCTGATGAGTGCTTCCCCTTCAACCAGCAAGGCCGCCGTATGAATTCGCACGGTGCCCTCAGAAGCCACAACATCCACATCCGGCTCGAGATCCATGAGGGCAGCCTTCACTTGGGCCGCCATGGCAATCTCCTCCATGGCCCGCTGTGATGCAGGAGTCGTTTTAAAAGTATCGAGGGCGACTGTCTTACAGATCACATCGGCGGCATCATCTGTGGTCATCTTTCCTATGTGGATGAGCAGGTCATAGAGGCTCGGATCCCATGTATCAATCCCATAGAGATATTCACTCCATTTTCTCCGCTCTTGATCATCTTGCTTGATAATGTGCAGCGCTTCCTTTCTCGAAATCCCTTCTCGTTCCACTTCACCCCTGACCCGCTCGTCAAGGTCGGCGATGATTCTCACCTTCATCACATGAGAGATATCTTTCACAAAAAAGTGGCCTGCAAGCCCGCAGTAAACCACATTGTCCTCTCTGAAATGATGGAGAATAGCAGACCGTATGTAGTTAATATACCGATTCTTCTTGTAGTCGATCCGGTCCAAGATAGACGGCGCGTCATGAATGGCCCGGACCAGCTTGATCTCTGGAATATTGAATTCCTTTGAAGCCTCGAGAAGCACATCACGTGAGACACAATCGTATCCGAGCCTTGCGCCCACCTTTTCCGCCACTTCTTTGCCCTTGCTGTACGATCCCCTTGATATCGTTATGATGGACATCCGGTGACCCTCCCTTCCTCACTGGCCGACAAAACCGGGACTCGGCTTCACAGCCAAAGCAAAACATCAATCTTAAATTAGACGGTGGATTTGGGCTTGACACGCTGAAAGATCCATCAATCAACCGGATCTTTTGGGCGAACCTCGGTTCTCACTTTCCTCACCCCCGGTATGGATAGCCCTATCTTCTCCATCTCTTTTACGATAGCCATATCCTTCGATTCGTTCACGGCCGTTTGAAACGTGACACTGCCGTCAGAGGCCTGAACCTTCACATCCGGCTTCAAATTGACGAGGGCTGCTCTCACCGCCGCCGCAAGGGCCAGGTCCTCCACCATCTTCCGGGATTGAGGCGTGGTTCGAAAATGCTGCAATCCCACTGTCTTGCAGATGATCTCCACTGCATCATCCACACTGATTTTCTTTATGTGAATCACCAAATCGTAAAGGCTGGGATCCTCTGTATCAATCCCATAGAGGTGTTTGCTCCATTTCTTTCGTTCCAAATCATCTTTTCTGAGCAATTCCGCCGCCTCTTTTTCTCCCATTCCTTCGCGCTCCATCTCACTCGCCACGCGATCTTCAAATTCTGCAAGAATCCGGACCTTCAATACATGAGAAACGCCTCTCACAAAAAAATGTCCTGCAAGTCCACAATACACGGTATCGTCCTCTTTGAAGTGCCTGAGAATCGCTGCCTCTATAAAGGCAATGTATTTCTCTTTTCCGTAGGCGAAGCGCCCGAGGATGGACGGGGCATCGTGAATGGCACGGACCAGCTTGATCTCAGGGATATTGAATTCTTTTGAGACCTCGAGCAGGACATCGCGAGAAATACAGCTATACCCCAATCGCTTCGCAACTTTTTCGGCAACTTCCTTTCCCTTACTGTACGACCCTCTGGAAATCGTTACGATCCCCATTTCCCATTTCCTCCTTAAACATCACGCTATTTTGATTCCGAAAATCTTTACGTTTATTCACCCGGGTGGTGCCCATCAATTTTGGGTGAAAACCAACTTAGGTCAATTGTTGATTAAATGCAATAGCCATTTCGTTCGAGATAAAAAATCTTTCCGAATTGTAATGTCTCTGAAAGGCAGGAGAAATTTTTGATCCCTACAATGCCTTCAGAAGATACTCGGTAAGACCATCATTGAAGAAGGAGGAAGCGTCATGAGACTGCAGTTGATGAACTGCCCCAGACAACCGGGGAATCTCCGTATTTCCAGGCACGCCTGTGCCCTGCGCCATCTGGAGGCACAGAAAATCCGCGGTGAAGTACCATTGAGGGAATTCGATATCATCAGAAGGATCGGTCTGGAGCTCTGCAGGACCTGCCCGCAGGGAAAGCGCAACGCAACCGAGCTTCAGGTCTCGAGAAGCGGGAATGGGGAAGCCAGAGAACCGGCGGCCGTTCAAGAACGATGACTTCTCAGGACATCAAGAATGGAAACAAATAAACAATCAATAAGGAGGAGTAAAAAATGAAAACGCATATGACTAACTCAGGAAAACGAATTGGCTACACCATCCTTTTGGCACTCTTTGCCCTTGCCTGGGCCCCGAATGGGGCACT
>CAYUCJ010000195.1:0-4982 GCA_964443285.1 uncultured Desulfobacteraceae bacterium
TTCAGCAGGAAGCCGCTCTGAAAGTGGCCCAGGTACGACTGTCTTATACCCGGATCCAAGTGCCGCTGAGGGAGAGAAACGAATACCAGGTCGTCGGCGAGCGGTTCGTACACGAGGGGGCGATGCTGGCGGCCAACACCCCCATCGTTTCCATTCTGGACATCCACACCCTGATTGCCGTCATCCACGTCATCGAAAGGGACTATTCAAAAATACAGTTGGGAATGAAAGCGATCGTTTCAACGGACGCCTTTCCCGGCAGAACTTTCAGCGGTAAAATTATCCGCATGGCGCCACTTTTGAAGGAGAAATCCCGGGAGGCCAGGATCGAGATTGAAATCCTGAACAAGGGGATTCTGTTGAAGCCGGGAATGTTCGTCAGGGTTCTACTTGAATTTGCAGAACATGAAAATGCCGTCATCGTGCCGCTGGATGCGCTGACCAAGAGAGGAGGGCGCCAGGGCGTCTTTATGGTAGACGACCGGCATGAAAAAGCCCGTTTCGTCGCAGTTCAAACCGGTATTATCAACGGAACCCGGGCGGAGATTTTAAGCCCCGCCCTGTCGGGCCTGGTCGTTACCCTGGGACACCACCTGCTGGAAGACGGCTCGGCCATCCGCCTGCCGGAGTCAAAACCATGAACCTGCCGCGGTTTTCCGTTCACCATCCTGTTTTTGTCACCATGGTATCGTTGATTGTGATCGTCCTGGGCGCCGTCTCCTTGAGCAGGCTTTCCATCGACCTCATGCCCGACATTACCTACCCGACCTTGAGCATTACTACCATCTATGAAAATGCCAGCCCTGAAGAGATCGAAGAGCTGGTAACGAAGCTGATCGAAGAGGCGGTCAGCGCCGTTCCGGGCGTGGAAGAGGTTTCTTCTGTTTCCGTCGAAGGGCAGAGCAATATTCGCGTAACATTTGGCTGGGGAACGAATCTGGATGCCGCAGCCAACGACATCCGGGACCGCCTGGATCGTGTCCAGCAACACCTGCCGGATGATGCCGAGAGGCCGACCCTGCGCAAATTCGACCTGGCCAGTTTTCCGGTATTGATTCTGGGAATTGCCAGCGACCTGGACCCCATTCAGCTGCGCAAAATCGTAGACGATCAGGTCAAATACCGAATCGAGCGAATCCCGGGGGTGGCATCGGTGGACATCCGCGGTGGTCTGGACCGGGAAATTCACGTCAACTTGAATTCGGATAAATTAAAGGCACTGGGTTTGCCGCTGGACAAGATTATTACCCGCATCCAGGAAGAGAACATCAACCTGCCGGCCGGTTCACTCGAAAAGGGCACCATGGATGTGACCATCCGTACGCCGGGGATCTATAATAACCTGGGAGAACTGGAAGATACGGTCGTGGCAATACAGGACGGGGTTCCGGTGCAGCTGAAGGAGATCGCAACGGTCAAGGACTCCTGGCAGAAGATCACCCGCATTGTCCGAGTGAATGGCCGCCCCGGCATCCGCCTGGCCGTCAACAAGCAGTCGGGCATGAATACGGTCGAAGTCGCGACAGGCGTTCTTAAGGAAATTAAGAAAATCAACCAGGACATTCCGCAGATCGAGGTGTCGTCCATCATCGACAGCTCCGACTACATCAAGCGATCGATTACCAATGTGGGGACGACGATCCTGTACGGCGGCGTACTCGCTGTTTTTGTCCTGCTGCTGTTCATGCGCAATATAGCCAGCACGGCGATTATCTCCACGACGATACCGATTTCAGTGGTGGCCACCTTTACGTTGATGTACTTCGGCGGCTTTACCCTCAATCTGATGACACTGGGCGGACTGGCGCTGGGGATCGGCATGCTCGTCGACAACGCCATTGTGGTGCTGGAAAACATCTACCGCTTGCGGGAAGCGGGGCAGAGCCCCGAAGACAGCGCCATAAACGGTTCCCAGGAGGTCATCGCGGCGGTCATCGCCAGTACGCTGACGACCCTGGTGGTTTTTCTGCCACTGATATTTGTGCGCGGGATGGCCGGCGTCATGTTCAAACAGCTTTCCTATGTGGTGATTTTTTCGCTGGGTTGTTCTCTGGCAGTGGCCCTGACACTCGTACCCATGCTGGCTTCCAAGACTTCCCTCTCAAAATTCTGCAATTACTCAGGCGACAATAGCTTTGGGTACCGGATCTATTGCATCACCGGCGGATTTTTTGCAGCCATCGAAAAGGATTACGTGCGGGTATTGTCCTTTGCGTTGGGACATAAGAAAACGGTTTGCATTGGTGTGTTGCTTTTGCTGGGCGGCAGCCTGCTGCTGATCCCCCTGGTCGGGGTCGAGTTGATGCCCACGGCGGATGAAGGCGAGGTTCGGGTCAATGCGGAGATGGCCGTCGGAACCAGGATCGAAGTCGTAAACGAGATGTTCAAAAACATCGAAGCCATTATCGCCAAGGAAGTGCCGGAAACAAAAAATACGGTGAGTTTTATCGGGCGGTCAGGCTGGCATGCCCGGGGATCCAACGCCGGCGAGATCAGAATCGCCCTGAAACCGAAGGCCGAACGGACCCGTTCAAGCGAGGAAATTGCATCCCTTCTGCGTCGCAAACTCGGAAATATCCCGGGCGTCGAGATCCGCACCCGTGCCGGTCAGGGCTTGTTCATCCTGCGACTGGGTGCCTCCGATACCGACAAGGTCCAGGTTGAAATTCGCGGCCATGACCTCGAGGTCGCCGATGAGTTGGCCAAACGGATCAGCCAGGCCATCGAAGAGGTGGATGGCGTCACCGACACGCAAATCAGCCGCGACATCGGTACGCCGGAAGAGATGATCATCGTCGATCGTCAGAAAGCGGCCGACATGAAGCTGACGGTTTCCAAGATTGCCAACACCCTGAAAACGGTTCTTTCCGGAACCGTGGCGGGAAATTACCGGGAAAGTGGGAAAGAATATCAAATTCTGGTAAAACTCCAAAATGCAGAACAGCACAGCCTGCGCGATATCCTGGACCTGCCGGTCACCAACCTGGACGGTGATGCCGTGATTTTGCGCAACGTGGTCCGAATCGAACCCCGGTCCGGACCGATCCTGATCGAGCGCAAGGACCAGGAGCGGGTGGTTGTCGTTACGGCAAACATCACCGGGCGGGACCTGGGCTCGATTCTGCGCGACATACGGAACCGGCTGCGCGCCATTCCCGTCCCGCGGAATTTCTCGATCGTTTTCGCGGGCGACTACGAGGAGCAGCAAAAAGCCTTTGGAGAACTGTTGCTGGGGATCTTTCTCGCACTGGTTCTGGTCTATATGGTGATGGCGTCTTTATACGAGTCGCTCAGGGATCCGCTGATCGTGATGTTTTCCGTGCCCATGGCTGCTATCGGGGTTATCCTGATGCTTTTCCTGACGCATACGACCTTCAATGTCCAGTCTTATATCGGCTGCATCATGTTGGGCGGCATCGTGGTGAACAACGCCATTCTCCTGGTCGATCACACCAACCTGCTGCGCCGACGGGATAACATGCCGCTTCGCGCTGCAATCGAGGAGGCCGGGCGCCGCCGCCTGAGGCCGATTCTGATGACGTCTTTGACGACCATGCTGGCAATGACCCCTCTTGCGATGGGTCTGGGTGAAGGTGGAGAGGCCCAGGCCCCCATGGCCCGGGCGCTGATCGGAGGCCTGCTCAGTTCAAATCTGATTACGCTGGTATTTATCCCGACCGTTTACGCGATTTTCAATCGCCGGTTCGATGAAACAGGAAAAAAATAGGGGCCTTCATGTCCATGTTGAAATTATTTCGCAGAAACGTTCTGGCCGCCGCAACAGGCGTGTCGTTACTCCTGGCTGCATCCTTTTTTCCCATATGCCCGGCCTGGGGCGGAACGGTCGTCAGTCCAGGAACTTCCCCCATTCAATTGACCGTGAAAGATGCCATTTTGATGTCGCTGGAAAACAATCGCGGGTTAAGCGTCCAGCGCTTGATTCCTTCGATCCAGGGCACCTTCGAACAGCAGGAACAGGCCGTGTTCGACCCGACGGTCAGTGCCCTGGCGACGGTAGACCGGAAAAGGAGTGAACGTGCCGACACCACCGGTAGGAGCCCTCTGGATGAAAATGGTTTGAATGCCAGTATCGTATTTGAAAAATATTTCCCAACCGGCACGACGGTGTCGGTCGAGGGTGATTTTGACCGCCTGGACTCTTCACTTTACAACGATCCTTTTGCCTCGTCACGGGTCGGTCTGAGTGTCACGCAGGCCCTGTTACGAGGCTACGGGGTGCGTGTCAACCTGGCCAATCTCCAACAGGCGCGTTTGGAAACGTATGCCTCTCAGTACGAATTGCGCGGATTCAGCGAGACGGTTGTGGGAAGGGTGGAATTTGCCTACTGGGACTACGCCCTGGCCATGCAACAGATCAAAATAGTGGAGGAGTCCCTGCAGCTGGCCGAGCAACAGAAAAGGGAAACCGAGGAAATGATCACGGTCGGCAAATTGGCGGAATCCGAACTGGTAGCGACCCAGGCGGCAATCGCTTCCCGCCGGCAGGAACTGATCGATGCCCGAAGCAATATGGAGCAGACACGTCTGAAGCTTTTGCGGCTGGTCAACCCGCCGGGATCAAATCCGTTCAAGCGACAAGTGGTCCTGTTGTCGAGGCCGGACCTGGAAAGCATCCGTCTGGATCCTGTCGAGGGTCATGTCGCCGTTGCCCTGATAATGCGGCCGGACCTGAACCAGGCCCGTTTGCGTATTCAACGGGACAACCTGGAGCTGGTCAAAACCAAAAACGGACTGCTCCCCAGAATGGATTTCTTCGTCACGCTCGGGAAAACCGGATATGCCGACTCCTTCGGCCCCAGTGTCGGCCATATGACCGGGGACGGCTATGACGCCCTGGCCGGTGTGAAATTTGAGTATCCGTTCCATAACCGGGGCGCGGGCGCCGAACATCGGCGGGCCCTTCTGAACAAGGAGCAGGCCGAAAAGGCCCTGGGCAATCTGGAGCAACTGGTCGAGCTGGA
>CAYUCJ010000195.1:5082-6649 GCA_964443285.1 uncultured Desulfobacteraceae bacterium
GGGCATCTCCTCCCTCAGCCGGTCGAAATCCACCTCCGGATAGTCACCGAGCCGTGATCCGCCCACAAGATTGAATCGAAGCACCAGGTCCTCGTGGCAGCGCCAGAACTGATCTCGAATGGCCTTCTCGCATTCCGCACTGGAGAGACCGGCCGCTTGGATCTCCACCATCTCCATCTCGTAGGCAGGGAGTGGCAGGAATCGGGTCTCAATCCGGTCATTGAGCAGTTCGCCTACCGCAAAACCTTTTTCCTCATCCTTTTCAGCGAAGCTCATCCTCTGGATGGAACCGGGATAGACGAAGTGAAGTCTTGGTTTCCGAGGATGAGGCAAAATTTGATACCGGTGGATGTGTCCTGCGGCGATGTAATCGAAATCGGTCGGGACCGCCGCTCTCAGAACCGTGTCGCTCCTTGTTCCCCTGAAGGTAAACCCGATGGGACCGACCACAGCCTGATCAAAGGCCTGGTGGGTAACCAGAAAATTCAAGTCCGCCTTCAGGCCCCGGTACTCCGTCTCCTGAAGGGCCTCGAAGAACACCCGCTTCGAGTATTCTCTGATGAATGGAAACCCAGCGATGCCGATTGAATAGCCGTCTACCTTGAGACAGACACTCCCGGGTCGGTCAAAGACGAATATACCGGGCTGCCCGTGAAAAAGGTCAAAGGGAAACTCCGATCGCTCGTGGTTTCCGGGAATGATGAGGACTTGGATCCCGGCCGCGATCAGATCGCTGAAGGGCTGAACCAGTTCATGGAGGATCTCCCTCGAGATGTAATACTTGTTGAACAGATCCCCGCTGTGGATGAAGAAATCCGCCCCGATCTCCAGGGCGTGGCGAACGGTGCCGAGAAAATTTCGGTAGATGGAATCGGCCCGGCGGCCTCTCCCGCCCGGGTCTGGCTGGGCCATGCGGGTGATCTCGAAACCGAGATGTGTGTCTGCCGTGTGCACGAACTTCAATGGAGAAGGACCTCCAACACTTACTCAAATTCAGCATTTAGGTGTTGGCCATTAGCTGTTTAGCTTCCAAAAATGATGACTTCGTAAAAAGCTGGTTTATGCCTCAAGCGGCAGCCTATGAGCAACGAAGAGGAGGCGTCCTGACAATCTTTTTCAGACCCTTTCTAAACACTCGGGAGGGGATGGACGGCTATTTGGGGTTTAGCGCTATGCAGTAGATGCGCATGGGGTTCAGGAGCAGTAAACCCCAAATAGCCGTCCATGTCGGAGTATGGTGCCAAGTGCACTATGAGAAAGGATCTGAAAAAGACCCTCAGGCCCCTCCTGAGCTCTGTTGAATAAAGCCACTTCGTTAGAAGTCATCATCGTGCCCATGGACGGGCACGCAAATCAATGGTTTGCAGTTTGACCCGTTGATTTGTAGGGAAACCGAAAACTACGCTTTTCGGTTTCCGTCAGTAAAAAGTCCACGGACGGACTTTTTACGATTACATCAAAAATAGATAGGTTGCATTAACCGGAAATGATATGAGTAGAACCAATCTCATCCCCGAACACCCGTGCGTATCTTCTGAACGGCGACCAGGGATACCAGGCTCAAACA
>CAYUCJ010000196.1:0-6648 GCA_964443285.1 uncultured Desulfobacteraceae bacterium
TATTGCCGCCCTGATCCGCGATCCGTTGGTTTCATTCCGCAACACCTTGCTCAGGGGGCTGACGGGTATCTTTGAACGGCGAGGAGCTGTGGGTGTCGTTGGGAGGGTCCGGTTCGGAGGCTTCAACGGAGTCGGTCGATTGTTCCTCGAAAATCAACCGTTTGATTTCTTCCAGGTACCCTTCGTAGCGGGACAGATAGAAAGACAAGGGTCTCTGAAAATTGTTGCCGAGGATGCCGTCGATGAACAGTTGGCTGATTTCCCGGTGCCGCTGCAACGTAAACTGGCTGCTGACCAGGATGTGGCGTTCGTCTTCGGCCAAGGTGCCTAAGAACTGGAGCAGGGCCGTACGCGAGCGCGGTTGGTACAGCCAGAAGTAAAGGAGATCCAGTGCGTGGATCATGATGATCTTTTCCAGTTCGCGGGCTTCGGCATCGGCCCGATGCTCTGAATTTGCTGAGTAATCGAGAATTTTGAATGTCTTTACTTCCGGATAAAGCAGCTCCAGCTGGGCATAGATGTCAAAAAGTTGGGCAAACTTGATCGTATATTCCCGCAGCCTGGCCTGGATATTCTTGTGACGATCGGCCAGCCCTTCGATGATGCATGCCACTGTGTCCGAGGCGGCTTTGGAGATGATGGCGGCCCATTTCTGCAGAACCAGGCTGACCTCTGCAACCCCGGCGGCCCCCAGTATGGAGCCGATGGCCATGTTGAACCCGATGGCGATGGGGATGGACAAAATGCTTCGAAAGAAGTTACCGTAAACCGCTCCTTTGGGTAGGCCGCGCAGGATGTTGTGGCTGGAGAGATAAACGCCGTTGGCCAGAGCCATAAAGGTGTAGAGCAGCACCGGGTGAGTCCCGGTGGTAATCCCGAAACCCCGGTCGAGGATGAGGGTTTTGACGATGTAATCCAGCAGGGGAACCGAAAACCCGGTGAACAGCAGCGAGTCGGTGATACGGGTCCAGCTGATGTAATCGTTCCAATTGAGCACGGGTGACCGCTTAAAGCCGCCGCCGCCCAGAACCGATTGCACGATGTTGCGAAGCCCTGTAATGCCGAACCAGATAAAGGCCCCGAAATATGCCAGCAGCCACCAGTCTTTGGTCAGGGCGAAGGTCAAAAAGGCCGGAATGAAACCGATGATCACTTTGAGCGCGTTCTGCAAATGGGAGTTCATGTAGCGCCAGCGGAATCGACTCCGTCTTCCGGCTGCTACGGGTGGATGCAGCCACAGTTCGTTGTCGATTTCCTTCTGAACGCCCCCTAGGGTAACGATGTTTCCTGGATCTGCCATCCGGGTGGCCGTGGGATTGACCTCCCAGCCTTCCTGGCAGGTCAATCCCAGCCAGCCGTTGGTGGACAGAATGGCCGTCAGCCAGTATCTCATCTGACCGGCTGGCATCCTGGGGTTCTTGGAAATGAATCTCATTGTTTTATATGCGGTCATCCGGATGGGAATGATTTCGCGCAAATCCTGCTCCCGGTCACGCTCAATGGACTGCTGGGCCCTTTTGGACAGGGTTTCCTTAATGGCCAGCCCCATACCGTGAACCCGGGGGGAGCGCCCGGTGGAATCACTGCCGATGCGCGCCTTGAGTGACCTTCTGTTGTAAAAGGACTTGAGTGTATCGATGTCATGAAGAATCGCTGTGAGTTTATCGACCTGGGCCTGCCTTTCGCCGGTGGTATCATGGTTGAGCCGGTCGATGATTTCGCGGATGACCTGTTTGAGATGAATCGCGCTGCCCTCGTTGATGGCTTGCATCAGTTTGCTGATGTCGGCAATGTGCGCCGTCTTGCCGGCGGCATAATCCTTGAGATTGAAAATTTCCAGACGCGTAATCATGCCCTGGCAGTCATAGATCAGCTCCAGCACCTCCTCAACCTTCAGGTTGGTCAGGTTCAGGGTCACACGATATCCTGAGTGCAGCTGTGCCAGCCGGCTTAACAGCTCAAAGGGGGTCAGTTGTACCAATTCGGGAACATCCGGGCCGTCGGTGGGAAGGTCCGGGTTAGCGATTCCCGGATTGCTTTTCGCCTCTAAGTAATCGTCCACCAGTGATTCCAGGTCCAATCCATTGCTCTGCAGGATCCACTGGGTGATTTCCTCACGCCGTCCGGTATCCGCCGATGCATACTCTTTGCGCAAAAGGGCCACCCGTTTCTGAAACGCATTGAGCAGCTTGGTATGGATAAATTTGGACAGGTGAAGCTTGGATTTCTGCCCGATGCCGACAAATCCCATGAACTCGTCGGTCTTGATCGGTTTGAGATCGACACCCAGCTTCTGGCTGAGCAAAGGGCGGTGCACGTCGTTGAATCTATTCAGCAGATCCATGACATACTGCTGTTGATAAAGGGAAGCTCGGCGTCCGGCCTCCATCAGCTCGATCACATCCGGTTCGGCCAGAAAGCACAAAAACGACTGGGCATCGGTGAAGCCTCGTGGGACCCAGATCAGCTGGGCATACTTGTTGCGATACGGGCAGGAGAATTCGATTCCGATCCGAATGTCCATGTCCAGTATCAGCGATGCTTCGAGCAACTCCGCGGCGAAGCGCGGTTCGATGTAGTTGTAATGTATCACGCGCAGCCGTGTGATCCCTTTGATCCAGGCGTCCATTATCAGGTGGGTCGAAGACTTGCGTCCTTTGGTGTTGGCATCATGAACATGGTCGTCAAAGGCGATCTGATTCCACTCCTCGGGCATTTCCAGCAGGTGGTAATGTCGCAGCTGTTGTCGCACAATATGTGGTTTGCCCGAAGCGGTTCGGCGAAATTCGTGCGCCAGCTCCAGCTGTTTGCGGTAATTACCGTGGGCTCGCACCAGCTCCTTCATGATTTGAAGCAGCACCCGGGCGGTGTTTTTTGCCAGAGTGCCTTCGGCGGTGTCGATCACTTCATGGCGCAGGGAGCGCAGCGCATTGATGCGCTCTTCTACCCCGCCTACCTCGAGTGAACTGAGCAGTTGAGCCACGGCGTAGGCCGTGCGCAGCCCCTTGGTTTCAGTCATTTCCTTGATGCCATGGGGGTGCAGGTAGGGAAAATAGACCTTGCGTGCAAACCTCCCCCTGCGGTCGGCGCTCAGCGCATCGTTGACGATCCGAATCAGTGCATGATCCCGTTTGTCGAACAGCAATTTGTTGAGTTTATCGCCCATGTCATCTATTCGTTTAAAACCGATTTTCAGAGCCCCGGTTAACCGGAAAAATCACATCCCTGTTTGCATAATGGATTCTAGATTATCCCTGCCGTTTTGAGAACGCTTCTCAATTCATCTCTATCGTTTTTCTCAAGCTCCCTCAAAGGTGAGCGGACGGGTCCCCCATAGTATCCCAGCATGTCGAGGGCGGCCTTCAAGCCGGCCACGCCGAACCTGGCGGTTACAGCCGCATTGACAGGGATCATCCGCCGCTGCAGTTCGGCGGCCTCTTCCCACCGGCCGTTCCTGAAGAGATCATGGATGTCGATGGCCTGCTGGGGAGCCACGTTGGCCATGGCCATGATACTCCCGGCGGCCCCCATGACCAGGGCCGGAAAGAAAAATCCCGCGGACCCGGCAAATACATTGAAATCCCTGCCGGTCAAACGCACCATGTCGCCCAGTTTCGTGATATTGCCTCCGCTGTCCTTGACGCCGACGATGTTTGGGTGTTCAGCCATGCGGGCCACGGTCGGTGCATCCAGGTCGATGTGGGTGAATTTCGGGACGTTATAGACGAGGACGGGAATCGGCGAACCGTCGGCTACGGAGAAATAGTGGTTCACCAGCGCCTCCGGAGTCATCTTTCCGCTGTAAAAGTGGGGTGTAATGACCAAGGCCGCATCCGCCCCGATATCAGCCGCTTTTTTCGTCAGACTGATGGTTTCAAGGGTGGATTCACAACCGGTCCCAGCAACCAGTGCCTTGTCCGCGGGAATGGCCCGCCGGGCCGTCTCCAGGATGCGGAGTTTTTCCTCCCATGACAGGTAGACGGTTTCCCCGTTGGAGCCCAGGACCAGGTATCCCGACAGCCCGTATTCGTTCAGGCGTTCCAGATTTTGAATCAGCCCGTCATAGGCCACACCGCCTTCGGGGGTAAAGGGCGTGGAGATGGGCGGCATGACACCCCCAAAGGACGGAAAAGATTGTTTCATTTCTATTCCTTTCTTTTTTGTTCACACGAAGCCCTATAGCATCCTATATCGGACTTCGGTAGGAAAACCTGAGGGTCTTTTTCAGGTTCGGTTCCCTTTACAGGGCAAACGGTGGGCCTAGGTCCCCCCACTCGTACTGCAGAATGGCAGCCATGGCGATGGCCGCCGTCTCGGCCCGAAGAATCCGCTGTCCCAGAGAAACCGGAACAAATCCCCCTTCCTCCGCCAAATGAATCTCCTCCCTGGAGAAACCGCCTTCCGGGCCCACGAGGGCCACAACGGCCTTTGGACGTGAAAGGGTTTGCAGGGTGGCCTTGAGACCCCTGGACTCCTCTCCTTCCCACAGCACGATTTTCAGGGAGTGATCAGCGGCCGGCCGGCTCAAAATCGTTTCAAAAGAAACGGAGGATGAAATCTCCACGGGGCTCTGTCTGTCGGCCTGTTTGGACGCCGCAATGGCAATTTCCCGCCATCGCCTCGTGCTGTTTTCGCTCTTCGGGGCTTTGGCCCGTACCACGGTTCTCTCGGAAATGAAGGGCCGAATCATTTCCACCCCCAGTTCGGATGCCTTCTGAATCAGGTATGCCATGGGCTTGGCTTTCAGGACAGCCTGCCCCAGGACAATTTTGAGGGGTGATGAGGTTGGCGTGGACAGGGATTTTTCCAGCAGGACCGTCAGTTCCTTCCGGCCCGCCGATTCAATCAAGGCCTGAAAACGCAGCCCGGCCCTGTCAATCAGGAGAAGACGATTTCCCGGACCCATCCTCAGAACGCGGGTGATGTGGTTGGCCTCGGTGCCTGAAATGGTGAGGCGCCCATCGGTTGCTGCAATCCTTTCAACAAAAAAACGACGCACCCGCTTCATCCTCATGAAGGTTTCCTGGCAATTATAGCGGCCCATTCCTTCTGGAAAAGGGTTTCATATACTTCAAACCCCTCGGTCAGGAGGGGAGATTTCACTCGTTCAACCTGTTCCTTGAGCAGGCCGGAGAGGATCAGCCAACCATTGGGCGCCACCACCCGGGAAAATTGGGGCATGAGGTCGAGGATGGTTTCCATGATGAGGTTGGCGGTCACCATGAAAAAGGGTTCTTTCCATTGATCCAGGGGCACGGTACTGAGGTGGATATCCCCTTCGAGACCGTTCAACCGGACGTTTCTTCCGGCCCACCTCAGGGCCTCCGGATCGATGTCCACGGCCGAGACCTTCCGGGCCCCCAGCTTGGCACCGTAAACGGCCAGGATGCCGCTTCCTGTTCCCACGTCGAGGAGGGTCCAGGGGTCTGGCCTCCCAAGGGTCTCCATGGCTTCGAGACACAAGCGGGTTGTGGGATGCTGGCCCGTCCCGAAAGCGGGGCCGGGATCCATGCGAATCGTGATCCCCCCTTCGGTATGCGGGACCGGCTCCCAGGCAGGCGTTACAGTAAGGAACCGGGTCACCTGTTCCGTCCGGAAAAACCTGCGCCAAGTGGTCCCCCAGTCTTCTGCGTTCAGTTGCGAACATTTAATTTCGGGGGGGGACAGTCCCTCAAAAAATGGAATCAGGTCATTGAGGCGGGCCTCGAGCCTCATTCGCATCACATCCGGATCTTCCACAGCCGGAAAATAGGCCTTGAGGGTTCCGTCATCGAAATCCTCAGTGGTCACCCCTGTGCAGCCCAGGTCAAAGAGGATGGCGGATGTGGCTTCCTGTGCTGCCGGATCTATCCGGATGGCGATTTCCACCCAGCCGTGTCGGGTTGACGGTCCGGAAAGCATGGTAGGATGATCTTTAGGCCTTCTGGAAGACGTAGTTCATCTGTCCGTTGGGGAGTTGGTTGACGACCGTCGTCATCTCCATACCGATCCTGATTTCCTCTTCAGGCACACTCCCGGCGATTCTCCCGAATACCTTGTAGTCACCGTAGTCCAACACGGCAATGGCGTAAGGAAGATCATCCCCGAATCCGATGGGGGCATATTCCAGCTTGCTGTAGGTGACCAGCCTTCCCGTGCCGGATACCTCGATCCAATCCATGTTGCTGTCGAGACACTTGTAGCAGTCCGCCCTGGGGGGGAAAAAGACGGTCCCGCAATCTTTACATCGGCTCGCCATGACCTTCCCCTGTTCCAGGTAGTCGATGAAGTCATTGATTTTCGTAATAGCCGTAAAGCTGACTGTTCCGAACTTGCTGAATCTGATATCCACTTCCCTTTTCCCTGCCATCTCCTACCTCCCCAGAATGGTGACGTTGCCGTAGAGACCCACACCGCCGATGTTATGGACGAGACCCACTTCCGGGTTTTTGACCTGCATGTCGCCTGCTTCTCCCCGGAGCTGAAGGACGATCGTCCTGATCTGGGATCCTCCGGTTGCGCCTATGGGATGTCCCTTTGAGAGAAGGCCGCCATCCACGTTCACCGGGATGCTTCCCTCTTTGTATGTCTCTCTGCTCCGGATCAGGTCCTTGCCTTCTCCGGGCTTGGCAAAGCCCAGGTTTTCATAGGCCATCATCTCGGCGATCG
>CAYUCJ010000197.1:0-4544 GCA_964443285.1 uncultured Desulfobacteraceae bacterium
TTAAGGCCGGTATCGGCATGGTTTACCAGCACTTCATGCTGGTGGAGGCCATGACGGTTACGGAAAATATTTTTCTGGGGCGAAAGGAAAGATTCTTGCTCAAACTGAAAGGCATGGCCGCGGAGGTGGAAGAACTCTCGGAAAAGTACGGCCTGAAGATCGATCCTGAAGAGAAGATAGGCAATCTTTCCATGGGTGAAAGACAGCGCGTGGAAATATTGAAACTGCTCCACCGGAAGGCTCGGGTCCTGATTCTTGATGAACCGACGGCCGTGCTGACCCCCCTGGAGATTTCTCAGTTATTTGACGCCATGCGCACCATGGCCGGACAGAAAAAGGCGGTTATCTTCATCAGCCACAAGCTGGAGGAGGTCATGTCCATAGCTGATGAAATCGCCATCCTCAGAAAAGGGATCGTGGTGGATCAGATGGAGGCTTCCGCGGTTGTTTCCAAAGCCGACCTGGCAAGACGCATGGTAGGGCGGGAAGTGCTTCTGGAGGTGGAGCGTGAACCCGTGGAACCCAAACAGACCATCCTCCGAGTGGAAGACCTTTCAGATAAGGTCCTGAAGGATGTGAGTTTCGACCTGCGTCAGGGGGAGATCCTTGGGGTCGTTGGCGTGGCTGGAAACGGCCAGAAGCGTCTCGTTGAAGTGATCTGCGGACTTCAATCTCCTTCAGTGGGGGAGGTTCGGATACTTGGGCAGACCTGGCAAAGATTTTTCTCCAAGAAAAAATGGGCTGCGAGTTTGAGTTATGTTCCGGAAGACAGAATAGGTCTTGCGACCTGCCTGGGACTTGACCTGGTCGATAATTTTCTTTTGACGACGCGCGAAGGGTTTTCCGCGGGACCCTGGCTGAACCGATCGAAGGCTGAAGCCAAGTTAATGGAGCTCATAGAGCAGTTTGATATCAAGGCCCCCAACACTGGAATCCTGGCCAGACAACTATCGGGCGGCAATCTTCAAAAGATGGTCCTGGCCAGGGAGTTTTTTCGCAGACCGAGACTCATCGTGGCTGATCAGCCCACGCAGGGGTTGGATATCGGTGCAACCGAGGAGGTGTGGAAGATACTCCTGAAGGCCAGGGAACGGGCCGGCATCCTCCTTGTCACGGGTGACTTGAAAGAAGCGATGAACCTGTCAGACAGGATCGCTGTCATGTTCGGAGGTCGGATCATGGATCTCTTCTCAGTGGATGAAAAAGAAAAAATAGAACAAATAGGGCCTCTTATGGCTGGAATTAAAACTTGAATGTTAAGGTTCTGTGATCGTTTTACAAAACCAAGAGAAACATTCTTGGATGCTCCCCCTCGTTCCCCAAAGCCTCTCCTTTGTGCTTCAATACATCTGAACTGCCCATTCCGCCTTCAATCCGTGGTTTAATTCCAGACCATCTTCCCAGCCCGCCGGTTTTCTCGAACGGACCAAGAAAACATTTTTGTCCGGAGATAATATCTTGAATTGGAATGCCTGCAGTGATAAGAAAGCATACTTCCGGTTTGCATTATTTGCATCATTTCGGTTCTTGAGGTGTTTATATGTTTCGTTTGAACGATCTTTTTCTCCTGCTCGTCATCTTCAGTTCCATGCTCACGGGAATTTTCCTGCCACGATTTGGTGCATATTTTCAACCTTATCCGCTTTATTTCATGATGTTTCTCCTTTTTTTGAGCTTCCTTTCCATTCGTTTGAACGACATTGGAAAGACCCTCAAGGGACACTGGCCCATGGCCGCATGGCTCACAGTCGTCAAAATGGCATTGCTTCCAGTTTTTGTATACCTGCTTCTCAAAATGACGTTCCCGCGTTTCGCGTTGGCAGGGCTTCTCCTGAGCGGGGTCTCAACGGGAGTCGTTGCACCTTTCATTGCCACCGTCGTGAGAACGAACGGGTCGCTGGTCCTGCTTATGGTGGTCATAACATCCCTGCTGGTCCCCTTTACCCTCCCGATGCTGGTGAAACTCCTTATGGGAAAGAACCTTGAGATTTCCGTTCTTGCCATGATGAAGATGCTGAGCCTGGTTATCTTTGTGCCCATCCTGGCAGTTGAAATCCTGAGAAAGGCTTCACCTTGCTTTCTTGAAATCCTGAGCCGACACCGCTACCCCACATCGCTTGCCACCTTTGCCGTGATCAATTTTGGTGTCTTTTCCAAATACGGCACCTATTTTCGCCGGCAGCCGGGCACGCTTCTCAACGCAACCCTTGTAGCGTTGGGCCTGGGTGCAGTCTATTTCGTCCTGGGGATGCTTGCAATCTGGGGCGCGGAGACAGAGAATCGAATCGCTTCCGCCATTACCGCCGGAAACATGAACAATGTCCTCATTATTGTCTTTTCCTCGCAGTTTTTCGGCCCCCTGGAGGCAACAGTAGCCGCCATGTACATGATTCCCTTTTTCGGCCTCATCTTTCCCATGAGGGCTTGCGAACGAAGGAACTGAAAGATTCCCTGACCCACAGCCCTCATGCCTCCTGCAAACGAAGACACGTTGAACCACTACGGGAGAGCCGGTGCATTCCTTTCCGGCGGGAATATATCTTTCCTGTGCCTCTGTCACGGCGCAAATATTCTGCGAGGGATCTCCAGCCAAGCTACTTTCTCCATCAGTCCAAGCGCAGATGGTCCGATGCGCCTGTTAGGAGCATCATTAATCTGATTGTCGCTCCTAAGAAACCCCGGCGTCCCTGATATTCCCTTTCGGAAATGAATCCACAGCCCCTCCCTTGTCTTTGCATGAAGACTGCAGAAGTTAAACATCACCAAAGTTGGTAAGATTGCTGTGGCCCTTGAACAGGGTCCTTATGTCTCCAGCATATTCGGGAAAACAGGTCATCGCGGTGTTTGATGTGTTCCTACCAGAGCGCCCGGTTTGACACACTCTTCTCCGTGCTTTTCCTGAAGAGAATCCAGGGCGGCGTTCAGCCTTTGCCTCTTTTCCAAGACACCGTTTTCATTGAAGAGGCTGAGTTGCTCATATGATGCGGATAAGTTCAGTTGAGAGAGGGAGACGCCGAGGAGCCGGACAGGTCGTCTTCCCACCTCGGTACTCTTCAGAAGCGTGAGGAGTTCTCCGTATATTTTGAGACCGTCGTCCGTGAAGACAGGCAAGGTTGTGGAACGGGTTATCTGGGAAAAATCGCTGTACTTTACTTTGAGCGTAACGGTTTTTCCGCTGACACGGTGTGTGCGCATCCGATGTGCCGCCCTGTTCGCCAGGGAGAGGAGTGCCCTTTCGGCCTCCTCAACCTCCAGGATGTCATGAGAAAAGGTTCTCTCATGTCCCATGGATTTCGGATCACGATCGGGTATTACATCCCTTTCGTCTATTCCTGAGGCCAGTTCGTGCATCTTCATGCCCGATTTCCCCAACTGCTGCTCGAGAACGGCCACAGGAAATTGGCGCAAGTCTCTGAAAGTCCTGATATTGAGCCGATGCAGCGCCTTCTGGGTCGCTTTTCCGGCGCCCCACATCCTGGTTACGGGAAGGGGGTCGAGGAAGACCGTGACCTGACCGGGGCGCACGACGGTCAGGCCGTCGGGCTTTTCCATGTCGGATGCAATCTTGGCGACAAATTTGGATGGGGCGACACCGGCAGAAACCGTCAAACCCGTTTCTTTCCATACCTCCTCTTTGATGGCTCTTGCGATCTGTTCAGGCGGACCGAAAAGTCTCGTTGATCCGGCTACGTCCAGAAAAGCCTCATCAATGGAAAGGGGCTCGACAAGAGGTGTAACGCTTCGGAAAATATCAAAAATCTTTCTGGAGACTTCCTGGTATCTGTTCATCCTCGGCGGCAGGAATATGCCGTCCGGGCAGAGTCGTCTGGCCTGGGCCGTGGGTTGGGCCGAGTGAACCCCGAATCGTCTGGCCTCGTAGGATGCCGATGAGACGACCCCTCTTTCAGGCCCCCCACCAACAATAACGGATTTCCCCTTCAGCTCCGGGTGGTCCAGGGTTTCAACGGAGGGGTAAAAGGCGTCCATGTCCAGATGGATAATTTGCCGGATGGTCATGATAGCCAATATATCATGACCGACGAGAGATGGCCAGTGGGACCCACTTCCAAATCCACCAGGGAGCTCCGACTCTTAGGGCTTGCAAAATCCCGATTTCCATTGACGTGACCGGTTTCCTTCGCCTATACTACAAACTTCTAATCATCCAGGCGTCCTCAGGCTCGAATCGTGACCGGTCTTCCTTCCATCTTCTCAGTAATCGCCTGTTTTCATAGCCTTTTCGAGAAAGAGTTTTTCCATCACCTAAGGGAGAGTCATGAAGGCCTTGCTCATCTATCCGGAGTTTCCTGACACGTTCTGGAGTTTCAAACATGCCCTCAAGTTCATTCACAAAAAGGCGGCCTATCCCCCGCTGGGTCTTCTCACGGTGGCGGCCATGCTGCCTGATGAATGGCCCAAACGTCTCATTGATCTCAATGTGAAAAGGCTCACTGAAAAAGATCTGGCATGGGCCGATTGCGCGTTCATCAGTGGCATGGTGGTACAGCGGGAATCAGCGCGACAGATCATTCACCGGTGCAAAC
>CAYUCJ010000197.1:4644-6629 GCA_964443285.1 uncultured Desulfobacteraceae bacterium
AAAGCCTGGCTGAATGCAACAAGAAGCAGAACAAAGGCCGCGATCTGGTCAAGAGCGTAAAAGCCATCCAGAGAGCAGGACTCCAGGTGCAGGGTGGGTTCATCGTAGGGTTTGACAACGATACGCATTCCATTTTCCAGAGACAGGTCGAATTCATACAGAAAAGCGGCATTGTTACGGCCATGGTCGGTTTGCTTCAGGCCCCGACCGGCACAAGGCTTTATGAACGATTGAAGAAAGAGGGTCGCCTCCTCGGCCTTATGTCAGGAAATACCGACGGCACCACCAACATCGTTCCCCGGATGGATCTGAATGCACTCTATGAGGGTTATCACAAGATGGTGAGCCACATCTATTCCCCCAAGCAATACTATGAGCGCATCAAGACTTTCCTTAAAGAATACAAAGAACCCAAAATCAAGGTCCCCTTGGACTTTCAGCGTTTTCTGGCCCTGTTTCGCTCCAGCATCCGTCTGGGTATTTTCGGCCGGGAACGATTCCAATACTGGAAGATCCTGTTGTGGACGCTCTTTCGCAGGCCCCAACTGTTTACGCTGGCCATCACTTTTGCTATCTACGGCCACCATTTCCGCAAGATCTTCAATTCCTACGTCAACTGACAGCGGTGGTTTTTTTCGGATTCCGATAGTAAAAAGTCCAAGGACGAACTTTTTGCGATTACATCAATTTGAGATAGCAAATCGTGATATTTTAGGATATACTGGTAGGTTAAGAATGTTCTAATGCCAAGCTGTGTTGTTAAGAGACAGAGGGAGGAATATGGAGAGAAAAGAAATTCCATTTGGATTTACATTCGATGACTTGCTTCTGATGCCGGCAAGGTCGACTGTATTGCCGGGCGAAGTGGATGTTAAATCGAGGCTTTCCCGCCACATTGACCTCAATATACCGATTGTGAGTGCCGCCATGGATACCGTGACCGAATCAAAAACTGCCATTACCATGGCGCGGCAGGGAGGTATCGGTTTTATTCACAAGAACATGTCCATTGAACGGCAGGCACTGGAGGTAGAGAAGGTCAAAAAGTCGGAAAGTGGGATGATCGTGGACCCCATCACTGTGGAGCCCGGCAAGAAGATATCCGAGGTCCTCGAGATTATGAAAAAATACAGGATATCCGGGGTGCCTGTGGTGAAAGCCGGTAATCTTGTGGGTATTATCACCAACAGGGACCTTCGGTTCGAGACCAATCTCGACCAGCCTGTGGACGCGGTTATGACCAAGGAAAACCTGGCCACCGCAAAGGTGGGGATAACCCTTGAAGAATCCAAGGCCATCCTTCACAGGAGGCGTATTGAAAAGCTGTTGGTGGTGGATGATAACGGGAAACTGCAGGGGCTGATTACCATAAAGGACATTGAGAAGATCAAGAAGTATCCTTTTTCCTGCAAGGATGAACTGGGGAGGTTGAGGGCCGGTGCGGCCATTGGGGTTGCTCCTGACTCAATGACCCGGCTCGAGGCCCTCGTGGAGGCCGACGTGGACGTGGTGGTCGTTGACACGGCCCATGGCCATTCGGAAAAGGTCCTCGAGGCGGTTGAAATGGCGAAAAAGCATTTCCCGGAACTGGAACTTATCGCCGGAAACGTGGCAACGCCCGAAGGGACCCTGGCCCTAATCGAAGCGGGAGCAGACGCGGTCAAAATCGGCGTGGGGCCGGGTTCTATCTGCACGACCCGTGTCGTGGCCGGGGTCGGTGTGCCCCAGATGAGCGCCGTGATGGCCTGCGCGGCCGAGGCGAAAAAGCATGGTGTCCCCATTATCGCCGACGGCGGTATCAAGTACTCGGGAGACGTTACCAAAGCCTTGGCCGGGGGCGCACAAGCCATCATGATCGGTTCCCTCTTTGCCGGCACCGATGAAAGCCCGGGTGAAACCATTCTCTTTCAGGGTCGGTCCTACAAGGTTTACCGGGGGATGGGGTCTTTGGAGGCCATGAAAGAAGGCAGCAGGGACAGGTACTT
>CAYUCJ010000198.1:0-3473 GCA_964443285.1 uncultured Desulfobacteraceae bacterium
TATCCATTATGAGTTTACCGAAAAAGTCGGCGCAGCGGATTTCGAAAAAGTTCTGAGGGAATACGCTGAAAGGGGATTTGACCTGATCGTTGGCGATGCCTTTCTGGCGGGTGAAGAACCGGCCCGCAGGGTGGCCAAGGATTATCCGGAGACTGCTTTTGCCTTTGGCTCGGAGTTCGGCCCTGTGGCCCCCAATTTTTCCGTCTTTGACAACTGGATTCAAGAACCTGCATATCTCTGCGGTGTTATTGCCGGCAAGATGACCAAAAGCAATGTGCTCGGTGTGGTTGCGGCGATCCCGATCGGGGAAGTCAACCGGCTTGTAAACGCGTTTAAGGCGGGTGCCCTCAAAGTCAATCCCAAAGTCAAGGTCAAAATATCTTATATCGGCGGCTGGTTCGATCCCCCCAAAGCCAAGGAAGCCGCCATCGCACAGATCGAGGCGGGAGCAGACCTGATTTACGCTGAGCGGTTCGGCGTTTTTGAAGCTGCCAAAGAAAAAGGTGTTCTTGCCTTCGGCAATATGTCCGACCAGAATGCTCTCGCACCCGCGGTGGTGATTACCTCGCCTGTATGGGATATGTATCCCACCATTAAGTTTGCCGTTGGAATGGTAAAGAAAAAAGCCTGGGTGGCCATGGATCTCAGGGAATGGTCCATGATGGCCAAAGGCGGTGCCCGGCTGGCTCCTTTTCACTCTTTTGAAAAATCCCTGCCGGCGGATGTCCAGAAAATGGTCCGGGATCTGGAACATAAGATTGTTAACGGGACCTACCATGTCCCGGTGGATGAGCAGAAGCCGGCTTCGGACTGAAAAAGTAGTTGAGCAATGCTCAATATCCCTTGTTCTACTTCCGTAGACCGGAAAGCGGATGCCTATACCCAGCATGTGACATGCCACTGTGCCCGCGTCATTCGGTCGGCACAGTGGCCTCCCCTACAAGCCGATCCGAGAATACAAGAGCATTTAATCTCGGCCCCCGCCCGCTCCGCGTCAGAGGCGTGACACGGATCAATGATAAATTGAGTCCATATCTCTTATAGAGGCGCTCAATGATTGAAACCCAGCAGCCGATGGTCCGAATGTCATCGATTACCAAATATTTCCTTGATGTTATGGCCAACAGCAACATTGACTTCAGCCTCTATCCCGGGGAAATCTGCTCGCTGCTGGGCGAAAATGGTGCTGGGAAAACCACGTTGATGAATGTCCTTTTCGGATATTACGCCTGCGATGAAGGCGAAATTTTCATCAAAGGGGAAAAAGCAGATCTTTCATCACCCAAAGATGCCATCGCTCGCGGTGTGGGTATGATCCATCAGCACTTTGCGCTGGTTCCCACCCAAACGGTGCTTGAAAACGTCGTTATCGGCACAGTCTCCCGCAAAACCATTTTTCTCGATTTGAAAACGGCCCGTCGAAAACTGCTTGAACTTGAACAACGGTTCGGGCTTCGAATTGATCCCGACGCCTGCATCTGGACCCTGTCGGTGGGCGAACAACAGAAAGTCGAAATTCTCAAAGCCCTTTACCGGGACGTGGATATCCTCATCATGGATGAACCGACGGCGGTCTTAGCCCCGGGTGAAACCGACGAACTCTTTAAGACCTTGAAATCCCTGGTAAGCGAGGGGCGATCCGTCGTATTTATTTCCCACAAGTTGAATGAGGTGATGGATATTTCAGACCGTATCGTGGTTTTGCGCGGCGGCCGAGTCGTTGCCGAAAGACGCACCACTGAAACCAGCGCCAGAGAACTGGCAAAACTTATGGTGGGAAGAGACCTGGCTGAGAGTGCCCACAAAACGCAACTGGAACCCGGCCGACCGGTGCTGGAAATCCAAAATCTTGATGTCCTGAACGACAAGAAACTACCGGCCATAAAAAATCTCACACTTGTTGTCAGACAAAACGAGATTCTGGGCATCGCCGGTATTTCCGGAAACGGCCAGCGTGAGCTCTCCGAAGTACTCTTCGGGATGCGGAGCCCCTCCCGGGGGGCCGTCAAAATAAGCAAAACCCCCCTCAAGTTCGGGAGCCCGTCATCGGCCATCCGGTTGAACATGGCAAGAATACCCGAGGACCGCATGGACACGGGTCTGCTGATGGATCTCTCCGTCGAGGAAAACATGATTCTGGAAGGCCATGCGTCTACGGAGTTTCAGGCTTATGGTTTGATGAAATCGAAAAGAATTCACCAATACGCCGATGAACTCATACGGGCCTACAGTATCGCGACCGCCGGTCGGGATGCCGTCACCAAAAGCTTATCGGGCGGAAACCTTCAAAAAGTGATGCTGGCAAGAGAACTGGCTGGGAACCCGGCGGTGGTCATTGCCTCCCAGCCCACACGAGGCCTTGACGTGGGAGCCATGGAGTATATTCATCGGAGACTTCTCCAGGAAAGAGAAAGGGGTGCCGGCATCTTGCTGATATCGGAGGATCTGGACGAGGTATTTTCTTTGAGTGATCGGATTGCAGTGATCTATGAGGGAAAAATCATGGGAGAAGCCATCGGGAAAAACGCTTCCCGGGAACAGATCGGTCTCTGGATGAGCGGGGTAACGAAGGAGAACTAAGTGATCAGACTCAGGATCATCAAACGCAAACCCCTGCCGGCATGGGCCAAATTCGTCATTCCCGTTTCAGCTATTCTGGTGACGCTGATTCTCTCCGCCATTCCGATCCTGCTGGCCGGAGGGCAGTTGTGGAAGTCCTACTTCTATCTGTTTTACGGTGCCCTGGGAACCCGATTCAACCTTCTCGAAACTTTTGTAAAAGCGAGTCCGCTCCTATTGACCGGGCTGGCCGTCGCCTTTGCCTTTCGGGCCAAATTCTGGAATATCGGCGCTGAAGGGCAACTTCTGGCCGGCGCGTTGGCGGCCACGGTGTTGGGTGTCCACATGGGCGGCCTGCCCAGGCCGCTTGTTTTGCCCCTTGTCATTATGGGGGGGGGTCTCGCCGGCGGTATCTGGGCCGCCATCCCGGGCATTCTCAAGACCAAACTGAAAGTGGATGATGTGGTTTCCACCCTCCTTTTGAACTATGTCATGTGGCATATCATGGGTGCACTGCTTTTCGGCCCGCTACAGCAGCCGGGCTCCAGCTGGCCCAGATCAGCGGCTATTGTAGAGGCCGCCCGCTATCCCGTTCTTTTGCCGCGTTCGCGTTTTCATATGGGAATCCTCATCGCCTTCTTCGCCGTCTTTCTCATCTGGTTTATCAACCAAAAGACAATCTTCGGGTATCGCTCCAAGGCTGTGGGACTCAACATCAGGGCGGCCCATTTCGGGGGCATCAATACCACCTCCGTCATCGTGTGGACCTCCCTGGTTTCAGGAGGACTGGCAGGGCTGGCGGGCGTGGGGGAACTGTGTGCGATTCAATATCGCCTGATCATGGATATTTCCCCCGGTTACGGGTATTCCGGCATCGTGATTGCCATGCTGGGAAATCTCCATCCTGTGGGAGT
>CAYUCJ010000198.1:3573-6618 GCA_964443285.1 uncultured Desulfobacteraceae bacterium
ACACCCATTATCTTCGCTACGCTCGGTGAAATTATCGCCGAGAGGGCCGGTGTCCTGAATCTGGGCATTGAAGGCACCATGCTCATGGGCGCCATGACCGGATTCCTCGTCACTTTTTCGTCAGGGTCCCTCTGGCTGGGAGTGCTGGCCGCTGCGGCAGTGGGAATGCTTCTGGGCCTCTTGATGGCTTTCCTCGCAGTACATCTGGGCTTGAGCCAGCATGTGTCGGGACTGGGGATCACGCTATTTGCCACGGGCCTAGCCATGTTCATTTACCGGCTGCATTTCGGTTCCCCCACCGTCCCCCCAATCATCCAACCGTTCACCCAGATCTCCTTACCGCTGCTTTCCAGCATCCCGGTGATTGGCCCGGGCCTTTTCAGGCAATATTCTCTCACTTACCTGGCCTGGCTCCTGATCCCGGCCATCTCGATTCTGCTTTACAAGACGCACATGGGGTTGAAGATCAGGACGGTGGGCGAAAACCCAGTGGTTGCAGACACGGTCGGCGTCAATGTTCTGATGACCCGCACCCTCTGTCTGGTGGCCGGCGGGGCTCTCATGGGCATCGGCGGCGCCTTTCTTACCCTGGCCCACCAGAACATGTTTCTGATAGATGTCATTGGCGGCAGGGGATGGGTGGCCATTGCCATGGTCATTTTCGGCAACTGGGATCCCCTCAAGGGTGCTTTCGGCGCGCTTATCTTCGGATTCCTGGACGGACTCCAGTTGAGACTGCAGGGCCTGGGTATCGCCGTTTCTTTTCATATATTCCTGATGATTCCCTATTTACTGACCATCGTGGCCCTGATCAGCGTTTCCAGAAAGGCCTCCATACCGGCCGGTTTGTTGAAGCCCTACCGCAGGGAGGAAAAGGGAGGATAACCCGTGTTGGATCTTATCATTCGAAATGCCAATCTTCCAGACGGCCGCGAGGCTGTCGACATTGCTGTTGAAAACGATCGCATTGTCGAAGTCGCTCCCCGCCTCCCCATGCAGGCAAACCGGGAGATCGATGCCACAGGTTGCCTGGCCACCCCCCCTTTTGTAGACAGCCACTTTCATCTGGATTCAACCCTGAGCTACGGGCAACCCCGGGTCAATGAAAGCGGCACCCTGCTGGAAGGTATCGAAGTGTGGGGAGAATTGAAAGCCCACCTTACGGCTGAAAACATCAAAGCGCGTGCACGGGAGCTTTGCCGCTGGGCCATTGCCCGGGGCACCCTGGCCATTCGGAGTCATGTGGATGTCAGCGACAGCAGACTTCTGGCCGTTCAGGCACTATTAGAATTGCAGGAGGAAATCAAACCCTATATTGATTTGCAGCTCGTGGCTTTTCCCCAGGATGGGTATTTCCGATACCACCCCAGTGTTGCCAACCTGGAACGGGCACTGGATATGGGTCTTGAGGTCGTGGGTGGAATACCTCATTTTGAAAGAACCATGGACGAAGGCGCGGCTTCCATCAAGGCTTTGTGCGAACTTGCCGCTAAAAGGCAACTGCGGGTGGACATGCATTGTGACGAAAGCGACGACCCCTCTTCGCGACATATCGAGACATTGACCTTCCACACCCGGCGGTTGGGCCTCCAGGGCCGGGTTACCGGCTCCCATCTGACTTCCATGCATTCCATGGACAACTATTATGTAAGCAAGCTCCTGCCCTTGATGGCAGAGGCGCAGATGCATGTTGTGGCCAATCCGCTGATCAACATTACGCTCCAGGGCCGCCACGACACCTACCCCAAACGGCGTGGAATGACCCGGGTCAAAGAGTTCATGGATGGAGGCATCAATTGCGCCTTCGGTCAGGATGCCCTCATGGACCCCTGGTACAGTTTCGGCTCCTACGATATGCTGGAGGTTGCCCACATGGGACTGCATGTGGCCCAGATGACCGGAGCTGATCAGATGCAACAGATATTTGCCGCTGTTACGACCAACGGCGCCAGGATTCTGGGGCTGGAAGGCTACGGGCTTGAGCCCGGGTGCCATGCGGATATCGTTGTTCTCCAGGCCTCCAATCCACATGAAGCCCTGCGATTGAAACCGGCCCGGCTTTACGTGATTCGCCGCGGCAACGTCATTGCACAGACCCCCGCGGTTGTCAGTCGGCTGGAGATGGCCGATAGGACGTTCAACGTGGATTTCAGATTCAATAGCAAGATTTAGACAGGAATTTGCCGGCTAGGGTCTTAAGTATCTCTTCACCGCTTTGAATACATCCCCATGGGAAGCCTCCAGACGGGTCAGAAACCCATCCGAACGCACGATGGGGCTCCAGAGGGAGAAGTCTTCTCTTTCAAAATCCATTCCCACCGCCAGCATGTCTCTGAGTGTCTCCACCAGGTGATCTTCCGGCTTGTAGATCGAATCGCCGATATCGCCCACCCAGCAAAGAGGTGTGCCCTGGTAGCGCTCGTTCAGATCGTTGTAGAGATGTTGCGTGACAATGGTCTGAGGTTGAAGGCCGAGATCTGTAAACGGCAGCGTCACCCCTTTCTCAGCGACCTGGACGAGAGCTCCGTTATAGACAGGAACGAGTTCCACGCCACGGTCGTTGCACATCCTGCAGATCTCCTCCAACCCCTCGAGACTGGCACACACCGGAAAAAGGAATATTTTCTTTGGCCGGTGATGCTTCAAGGCCTCTTCCACGAAATAGGTCAAGGTTGAACCTGAAGCGATGCATTCTTCCATGATAATCCAGGTCTCGTCCCGCCACCACTCACCCACAAATGAGCTTTCAACAATGTTCCAGCCGCGTGAAATTTCATTGTCTTCCACACGGGTCAGTTTGATATAGGTCGTGTCGGGATGGCGGTCCCGGTGCAGCGGAGGATTGGCATCCAGCAGATCCAACGGGCGCCCCCCCCATAGGATGACAAACTGCGCCAGTTTCCCATCAAACATTCTCTCGAAAAGGCGCATCATGTCGTGGCCGATGTTCTTGATCATCAAGAATTTCTCTGCTCCGCAAGCCTGGCGGCTTAACAAAAATTCCTCACCAAGGCCTCGCCCTGGAAAATCAACCACGTAAATCTT
>CAYUCJ010000199.1:0-6616 GCA_964443285.1 uncultured Desulfobacteraceae bacterium
CAACGAGTCTCCAAGAGGCAAAAGATAAGATCGGGAGAAACAGATTGAGCAAAAACTATTTTAAATCAGTAATTTCGGGGACAGTATATTTATTTCTTGACTTAAATGTGAGGTCGCGCTTGACATTGGACAAATGAGCCGGTGCTTCAAAAGAAAGGGGAAGGCTGTATACGACAGGGACCTTGTAGATTGACTGAGTTATTAGGGTTGGAGAAGACAAGGGATCGACTTTTAGGCGGGGTCAAGGGCGACCCTGAACCTGATCAGTCTCTACAAGGCCCTTGGCGGAGAATGGAAATCCCTTTGGCCAGTCCCAACCGGCGAGGGGAAATGAGAATTGCAACCTCGACGAATTTCACCTTTTTCCCGCCCGCCTATCGCTCTGCCCGAAGCCGCGCATCTTTCAAAATCCTGTGACAAAAAAGTTATATTTCCGTGATGGTCACGTGAATAAGCCCTGCTATTAAAATAAACAGGCAGCGCTCAGCCGGATCCGGGATAAACCCCGAGGGAGGAGATACTTCAAAGAATAACACATCGCGGCCACGACACGATTCAGCGTTGGTCAAAGGAAATAACCTCATATCGAAGCGTGAAAGGAGAGAAAAAATGATTAAAAGAACTCTCATAATCATAGGAGCGTTTCTCTTGTCCATTGTATTCGTCACCCAGTCCACTGCAGGCTGGCAGCATCTGCCCGGCGCGGTCTATGTCATGACCAATGCGCCTGACGGGAACGCAGTGGTGGTCTTTGATCGAAGTGCCAAAGGCATGCTGAAATTCATGGCATCCTATCCGACGCTGGGTTTGGGCTCAGGTGGAGGAAGGGTGGATCCTCTGGGTTCACAAGGGTCCCTTGTCCTGACCCGGGATAAGCGTTGGTTGCTTGCCGTCAATGCAGGCAGTAATGAGATTTCGGTCTTTCGGATACGGCCCGATGGGCTAAAACTGACCGACGTGGTCGATTCCGGGGGAGAGTTTCCGGTCAGTCTTGCCCCTTACCATGATCTGCTTTATGTGCTCAACGCCGGCGCAGACGGCGAGAGTCCCAACATCGCCGGATTTAAGCTGAATCACCGGGGTAAACTGATCCCACTGGAGGATTCCATCCGGGAATTAGAGGCTGGTGGATTCCATCAAGTCGGTTTCGACCCGCGGGGGCGTGTGCTCGTGGTTACCCAGGGCGACCCCGCCGGAACCAACGCCATTCTCGTCTTCGCCGTCGACAGGAATGGTTTGCCGGGTGCGGCACCGGTGATTTCTCCTTCAGAAGGAGTTGTGCCTTTCGGCTTCATCTTTGATGCCCTCGGCCACCTGCTGGTGAGCGAAGCAGGCGCCGGCGCTGTATCATCTTATAAGATTCTCCGGGATAACTCCTTACGGACCATAAGTTCCTCGGTTGCGAACGGTCAGGCCGCAACCTGCTGGATTGCGGGGAACAGAAGGGGGCTTGTGTATACCGCGAATACGGGGAGCGGAACCATTTCCGCCTATAAACTCAAACCCGTGCAAGGACGTCTCGTTCTCGTCGATGCCGAAGCCGGATCCGGGAACTTTCCCATTGACCTGACAACAACGTTGAACGGCCTTTTCCTGTATGTTCTGAATGCCGGTGACGGTACCATCGGCGCATTTCGCATCAAGCCTGACGGGGGCTTGAAAGGCCTGGGTGCAATAGGCGAATTGCCGTTTCCATATGCACAGGGCATCGCCGGACGTTAGCAGGAAAGATGGGCAAATCTGCTGAGCGCGCCTTACAAAATTTCTGAGGAAACCATTGGAGGGAAAAACCTAATGAAAAAAGCAAATAAATGGTGTCGGGGATTGATTCCGGCCCTTGCCGTTATTCCGTTTCTTCTGGTGAGCTGCGACCTGCCGTCGTCTGCCGCCGGTCCTCAACTATCAATTGTCACCTTCTCTGTCTCCTGATATGATGTAGGCAAGGCAGCCCTGGATGGGCTGAACGGGGTAAAGAGAGTTGTAAAGGGTTTTTACCGTTCAGAAGAAATAGACGCCGTGTACTATGACCCTGCTGTAATCACCATCCCGGAGATGGAAGACGCCCTGAAAAAAGCGGGGACTTACATGAGAACCATTAACACCGCATCTCCGCGCGGTGACAGACGGAACTGAAAACATACCTGGATCACTCCGTGAGTATCCTGCCGCAATGCGGGTGCATCAGCCGCCCCCCGAAAAGGAGATCGGTAATCAGGCCATGTGGGGAGGAGAGAATCAATGAGTGTCCCGCTTTCTAATCTGCACCCCCATCTCAATGGAAACGGGGGGGAGGATATGCCCGTTATTGACAATGGACCTCCTATCCATTAGATTTTCAAATATAAGGAGCGAATTCATCTAATTCCTTTATATTTCCGGCTGAATATCATTTCTACAATTCGCTTTTCGATCTCCCACCCCAGGGGGAAAATGTAAATCCAACCTCACCCTTGCAGGAGGCAGCTATGGACCTAAAAGATCTAAAAAAGATCCTGGCGTGATTTTGCGTGGTTAGTCTAATCGCAGGATCCACGCTCGCCTTAAGCGGCTGTTCAGACGCCAGCAGCGGCTGATCCGGCCAGAAACCTGGAGCAGGTAACTCCAATAGTGGCTGAAGCGGCGGTCAATCCGGTGCCGGTGGCACACGGCGGATGGTCGGATAGGGTCGGACCAAGGAAATTATTTGAAATGCTGAAACAATAGATATGAAAATGGCCCTGTTTTTGTGCTTAGCCTGCCGTTTTTACCATGAAAAAGGGGCATTTAAGTAAGAGGCAAGATAATGCCAAGAGCGAATCGGCATTACATACCAGGAGTTGCTTGGCACATTACCCATCGCTGCCATAAGAGGGAATTTCTGCTGTGGAGGGGGTCTACTCTTGACCCATCTTAATTCAGACGCCTGTGGACAAGGGGTTCTCTCTTGGCTCATGTCCTATATGAAACGAATTGGGATACAAGAGGTTTTTGACTCTTCGGGGTGCCTTGATGATTGAAGAGTTCCGGCAAGGTGCGTCAAGAGCAGACTTGAGCCTATGTTACATGTTATACTTCTGGGACGCAAACCCTGAATAATCAACCCGCTCTTGTGGCCCAGCATTAGGGCTGCGAGGAGTATTCGAAATGGAGGATATCATGAGACAGAACCGCATATTGTTTTTTCTGACGGCCCTTCTCCTTTGGGGATCTGTCGCCCAGGGCGCCGTTATGACCCGAACGATCCCTTACCGGCAAGGCGGCGTTGACCTTCAAGGGTACCTGGCCTATGACGATGCTCTGCAAGGAAAACGTCCCGGTGTTCTTGTTGTCCACGAATGGTGGGGTCTCAACGACTATGCCCGCAAAAGAGCGGAACAACTTGCATCCTTGGGTTACATGGCGTTTGCCCTGGATATGTACGGCAGGAATAAGGAGACCGAGCATCCCAAACAGGCTCAGGAATTTATGAAACAGGTTACCGAAGATATAGACTCCTGGCAGAAGCGCGCCCTTGCCGGTCTGGAAGTTCTGAAAAGACAGCCCAACACGGATCCGAACCGAATCGCAGCCATCGGCTATTGCTTCGGTGGTTCCACCGTTCAACAATTGGCATACAGCGGCGCAGATATCAAAGGAATCGTCAGCTTTCACGGTTCTCTGATACCTCCTACGGCTTCAGCAGCCAGTCGGACAAAGGCAAAAATCCTGATATGCCACGGAGCGGCCGATCCTTTTGTCAAGCCGGAGTTGCTCCACAAATACATTACGGCCATGAATGCGTCAAACATGGACTGGCAGATGGTCATTTTCGGCCATGCAAAGCACAGCTTCACCAATCCCGGGGCCGACAAACACGGCATGCCGCAATTGAGCTACAATCGCCAAGCCGATCTTCGCTCATGGACCTACATGAGGCTGTTTTTCGATGAAATCTTTTCCAAGTGAAAATGGTAGAGGGGGCAAGTCTGCTGTCGACCTTTGGCCTCCAAGCTTTAAAGCAATAACAACCAAAGGCAAACTTGGCCCCTATATTAGGTAGTATACCAGCATTTTTGCCAGATTCTTGAGGTCTGCCAGCAGGGCAAACTCGTCCGGTTGATGAAATGTTGTAAGGGTCTCCATGCTGAACGGACCGGTTCCCGCCACATCAATATTTCCGGTGATCCCCGTTACGAAGCCCAGATCCGTCGATCCCTGAAGCCCGCCCACAACTATATCTTCATCTTTATACCCATGGACAGTTTGCAAAGCCCTGCACATACGCCGGGCACATGGACCGTTAACATCAATCTTGGCAGGTGCGTAACAGTGCACGATGTCTATCTCCCATCCAAGGGCTTTTCCGCGCCTTTTTCCACGCTCAATAGCTTCTCTCAGCTCGGCCTCAACATCCTCAAACCGTTCTTCCGGGAGATAACGTCGATCGATAACAAGAGAACACTCTCCAGGGATGACGTTTGCTTTTTCGCCACCCTGGATAATATCAAGATTAAGGCTCGGACGTATATTCCTCTGCTCCACACCCGGACCGGGCAGCATCGGCATGCTGCTCTGTCGCTGCTCTACAACCTCTTTCAGTTTCAGGAGTTCATCCATGACAGGGACCATAGCTTCCACTGCATTGACTCCCAAGTAATTCATGCCCGAGTGGGAGGCTTTCCCGATCGATTTTATGGCAATCTCAACATTACCGACCGACCCCTGCAGCCTTACGGGAGCCTGCATCCCTGCTTCGAGCCATACAAGCTCTCCCTTGAAATATCCCTGTTCTGCCAGATAACGTGAACCCGGATATACACCCAGCTCTTCGTCCGAGCACATCATTCCTATCACATCACAGCGAAGATCGACATTCAGGCGGGATATTGTTTCAAGCGCCAGGAAAAGGCTGCCTATAGATCCTTTCATATCGACGGCGCCCCGCCCGTAGATCCTGTCGCCGGCAACCTCACCGAAGGGATCATGTTCCCATCCTGAACCGATAGGCACCGTATCCATGTGTGCATAGATGCAGCACGGGGGTTTTCCGGTATCCCTGGAAGCGACAAGATTGATCCTGTCGCCCGTCACCTCAGGACGGATTTCTGCCGCCTTTTCAGGGGGCAGGATCACACGTTCACAATCAAAACCCCACCGACCATAATAGGACTCAAGTATCGCAACAAAGGCGGAATAGGTGTCATGAGAAGGAACCGTTGTATCAACTTCCAGAAGCCGCTTCATCACATCGATGATGAATTCATCCTGGCCATCAATAAACGAGCAGATTCTATTAAATTGCGAAGACATCATAACTTTTCCCGCCACACACTAGTTTTCCGGAAGCGAAGCAAACATTTTAATCACGTCTTCAGACTGCGGCGTGAGACCGAAGCCGCCCCATTTCATCATCACCCCCGCATAAAATTCGGCAAAATACGTTGTAGTGGCATCACTCACAATCGAAGCGAGATAGCCATGATCTATCGCATCCCTGAAGGCCGTTTCCACACACTCATCGGTGACGAAACCGCAGAGAAAAAGATAATGTATTCCCATGTGGCGAAGAACACGATCGAGACTGGTTCCGGTAAAAGCGCTGCTAACCGTTTTGCTCAGGGCAATCTCGCCCTTCTCGGGTGCACATTCAGGAAGAAATCGGGCCCCTTCGCTCTCCGGGGGGTAATACCAGTTCAACATTCTGTGAGCCATACCCGTATCTCTCGCATCTCCCGAAAGTGCGGCAATCCGAACGTGGATCGGGGGAATCCCATACTGGCGTGCTGCGGCGAGGAGCTTTTGTGAAACCGAAAGGGCCGCTTCAAACCGTTTTTTGTAGTCAGCGAGTGCTGCATGAACATCTTCAGCAGGTAATCCGGCATCAATGGCTCTCTTTGCCATGTAATCGGCTGTGGACAACTTTTGGATATCAATAAGCAAAAGAGCCGTGTTCATACGGCTGGGCGCTGGGCCGACGGGAGTCAAACCTTTTTCCGATACGCCATAAGCTGCTCCAATGACTTGCGCTAGAGTGATTTCAGACATGTTCTGGTGCCCTCCTGTAAATTGTTGATCGCAAAAACGCGCTTTTTCGCAGCAGGGTAGCAAAAAAACTGGTTTGGTGTCAATGCGGCATCGAAATCTGTCTTCCTTTCAGCAAAACACATGCCCTTGGCAGGTGAGTCGGCAAGTTGGAAGTCCGAGCTCTTGTCTTGATGAACTTGCAGGTGTTTCGACACTCTCAGACGCCTGGTATTTCGGTTCCTCGCCAATCTTCAAATTCATAAAGCGTCTCGATGATGAAGCCGACGTAATTGTCACACTTGTCCTTCGAAACACCCGATTCCCGAAACCTCTTGTACTCACCAGGCTTGGAGAAATCCGTCTCCACCAGATCCAGGCAGGTGATGTTGCCGAACTTTTCTTTGAAACGCCGCACAACCTCGCCTGAAAGATGGCGTATGGTCTTGCGTGCCTGTTTGGCCGTTTCCTTGTCACTGAGATCGCAACGGTAGCGTAATGCCAGGCTGACAGCCGAAGCAGAAACGGCGCCGCACGGCGCCTGCTGCCAGCTGCTGATGCCGCCCATGAAGGGAATGCAGGTCCAAAGGAAATCTTCGTTGCCGAGGTCATATGACTCCCACATAACTTGCAGGAC